>JAUNJS010000111.1:0-6139 GCA_030533125.1 Eubacteriales bacterium
GCAGACACGCAATCGCCCTTATAGGGCTTATCAGACCACCACTTGAAGTGGTGGTTCGTGATTGGAAAAATGTCTCATGTACTTTTCCGCTTTGTGCGAATACAGGTGGCAGGATCGCGGGAATTCGGCGTGAGCCGAATGGAGCGATCCGAAGAGCTTTTATCCGTTTGGTGGTGCCGGAACCCCCGGCATGGCAGTTTACTATGAATGCAGTTTGTACCGGCTGCCCATAAAAAGAACAGACAGATCAAAAGATCAGGTTTAAGAATATCAATAAAAATCACAAAACCGCTTCTGTTCTTTGTTATAATGAACAGGAAGAATGATGGACATCAAGATTGATAGAGGAGAAGAATCACAGAAAGGAAAGAATCACTGAAAGGAGTTGAACCTCAGAAAAAAATCACAGAAAGGAGAAGAATCACAATGAAAGCATCACGGAAAACAGGCTTGGGGAATCTTTTGAAATTTGTTTTGATTCTTGCGATGGTTTTTTGCCTGATTCCGGCAATGTCGGGGGAAGCGGCGTCAACGAAGTCAAAGGCGCTGTCGGCATACAAGAAGAAACTGTCACAGAGTACGATCACGGTTCTTCCCAAAGGGGAAAAGGTCCTTGACAGGAACGATAATTATGTGACCTATAAATCCAGCAAAAAGAGCAATGTGGAGTTCGCGATCGCCTATATCGACAACAATAATGTACCGGAGCTGATTCTGGAGGATAAGAACTATGGATACGGCGTCTGGACATACAGGAACGGAAAAGTGAAATGTGTGCTTTGGGGCGACACATATGACGCGCCATACGGATACTACAGGAAAAAGGGGATCTATGAGGATATTGCATACTCGGAGGGGACTCCCTTTACAAAATGTTTTTATAAATTTAAAGACGGGAAAATGACTTTAAAGCTGTCGAAATTTGTCTATGAGAAGGGACATGCCGAAGCGGATTACTATATTGGAGGTACTTACAGCGGGAGGCAGGTAAGTCTGGCTGAATTCAGGAAGAAGCTGAAATCCTATGTCGGAAATACGAAAGTGACAAAAATCAAGATGAAATCGAACAGCAAAAAGAACCGGAACAAATATCTGAAATAAAAGACAGGCTCAGCGGCATCGGACATGACCTGTCGCGATAGAAACCCGGCTTGCCCGATTTTCTGCGGAAGAATCGGCCGGCCGGGTTTCCGATGGTCCCCGCGCTATAAAAGAAACCGGTGGACGCGGACACCTGTAGAGGAGATCGGTATGGACAGAGTCACGAAATACCCGAACGGGTCCTATCAATGGTCCTGCAGGATCGACACGGATTATCATCGCCGGTCAGCGGTCCGGGGGATATTGGGCTGTGCTTTTCTCGTTGCCTTCATCCTGATCCTCTATGCTCTCATGCCGTCCAAACCCGGTATCAGTAAGGAATTATGGGTTCCTATGATTCCGATCGGGGTGATTCTGCTGATCGCCGCCCCCCTGCTATATTTACAGTATTCCGCGGCAGATCCGCACGAACAGTATGTCATGGAAGAGGATTATATTCAGTCCGGATACGGAAAGGGAGCGGTTCTTTCAAATTATAAAAAAACGAAAGAGATGATCGTCGCGCCGGATTATCTGGAACTGATCGGGGAATTCAGGACCAACCGCATTTATGTTCCGGCGGAAGACATGGATTTTGTGCGGGAATACATCGCGGAGAGACTTCCCGAAACCGCTCTGATCAGCTATACGTGAACGAGAAGACAGCATGAGCGGGAATAGTTTTTCCGGGGTTTTCTGTATTTTGCTCCGGGGTTTTCTGTATTTCACTCCGGAGCTTTTTGCGTGTCGCTCCGGGGGATTTTGTATTTCACTCCGGAGTCTCCTGCATTCAGCTCCGGGGCTTTTGTTTTTCACTCTTTTAAACATGACAATTTGTAGATATACTATTAATGTAGGAAACAGATGAAGAACATGGTGATGTAATTCAGAAATCAAATGGAGGTACAACATGATTTACGATTACACAGTTACCACGGGAAAAGGTGAGCAGCTGAATCTGGCTGATTACAAGGGCAAGGTTATTATGGTGGTCAACACGGCGACCGGATGCGGCTTCACACCGCAGTACGCGCCGATTGAGCAGCTGTACAAGGACTATCACGATCAGGGGCTTGAGATCCTGGACATTCCGTGCAATCAGTTCGGAGGACAGGCTCCCGGCTCGGATGATGAGATCCACGAGTTCTGCACGATCCATTTCAACACTACTTTCCCGCAGATGAAAAAGTCGGATGTGAACGGGGAGAACGAGCTGCCGCTGTACACCTACCTGAAATCTCAGAAGGGTTTCGAAGGCTTCGAACCTCATCCGTATAAGGATCTGCTGGAAAACATGTTTGCGCAGGCTGATCCGGACTGGGCCGGGAAGCCGGATATCAAGTGGAATTTTACGAAGTTTATCATCGACCGCGAAGGCAATGTTGCCGCCCGCTTTGAGCCGACCGCTGATATGGCGGATGTGGAAGCATGTATAAAAGCTCTTCTGTAATTCGGAAGGAGACAGGCTCTTCTGCGAGATAGAAAGCGGGCAGTGCGGGCGTGCGGACCGCGCGTTCCCGGGATATAAAAGGCGGGCAGTGCGGGCCTGCGGACTGCGCGTTCCCGGGAGCAAGGATTGTGTGAGGATCCGGGGATCAGAATGAACAGGAAACGTACCATAGAGACCAGAAAATTTGACAGTTTATCTCCTGAAAACATTCGTAACGCCATCAGCATGGCGGATGCTGCCCTGGCAGTAAACGGGATCGATTTCGAAGAGAGGGGGCGCTACAGGCAGCTGCTGGATGGAATGCTGAACACGTACGCGGAGAACCACCGGGATTCAAAGTTTCGCATTCTTATGTTCAGGCGTTATAAAAAGGTCACCGTATTTCTGGAAGTGAAGTGTGAAAGCTTCAACATCCTGGAAGAGGATAAAAACACTTTTTTTAAACACACGATGCGCGACATGGCTGACAGGCCCGCGTGGAAATACCGGTTCGGAAAGAATCGCATCACCTTTACAGTGAAAACTGTGGTGCCCGGGATAGAGGCGCTGAAATATGTAATTCATTACATGGACAGCGAGAGATCCTGCTTTCTGACCGGTTTTCTCTTCCGGGTGATCAACATGCTCCTTCTTGTGATCGAGCCTTTGCTGGCCGCGCGCATCATCGTGGCCATCAGCAGTTCGGATGGGAAGAAACTCCTGACGGTCGCGACTATGATGGCGCTTATTGAGGCGGGGAGCAGTCTGGTGACCTATATCGCCTCCCGAAAACTGACCAGGGCCTACACCGCGATGCGCGATGAGCTGCAGACGGATCTCTCGAAAAAAACGCTGAAGATCAAAACAGAGAATATTGATTCCCACAGCAGCGGCCTTTTCATACAGAGAATTGTTGAAGAGACGGGAAATCTGGCGAATGGAATCGACGAGATGCTGGGTGTATTTACGGAGATCGTCCGCCTGGCCGCTCTTCTGATCGCCTTCGCCACTATATCGGTCAGAATGCTGCTCTTTGAGATTGTTCTGTTTGTGTTGTATTTCCTGATCGTGAAGGCACAGGCAAAAAAACTGAACGAGGACAATCGCAGCCTCAAAATCGCAGGGGAAAACCTGAGCGGTTTCGTCTCCGAGATGGTCAAGGCGTGCCGCGATATCAAGCTGCTCCACTGTGAGGACAGTTTTCTTCTGAAAGCGAAAGATGTTATTTCCAACAACACCGAACGGACGCGGGACTTACAGAATCATTCCAATACCTATATTTTCGCGCGGGAACAGTTCGTCGCCTGGACAAATCTGCTCTATCTTGTGGTTCTTATGATTTTAATGACGAAGCATGGCATGACTGTGGCGACGGCGCTTGTTTTGTATAACTATAACGGGAAGGCCTACGCGAGCGCCCGGGGAATTTCCAATGCTACGGAGAAGTCCTATTCGCTCCTGCTGTCCGCGGAGCGTGTCTATCAGCTGTTCCGGGGCAGGGATTTCGCGAAAGAGGAGTTCGGCGAAGAAAAGCTTGAGACAGTGCGCGGAGAACTCGGGATGGACCGGGTTCATTTCAGCTTTTATCACGAGAATGTTCAGACCGTGCCTGTGCTGAAGGGACTGGATCTGCACATTGAAGCCGGTCAGTCTGTTGCGCTTGTCGGGAAAAGCGGCTGCGGAAAGAGCACAATTCTGTCCCTGATTACCCGGTTGTATGAACCGCAGAGCGGGAAAGTGCAGCTTGACGGCTTTGACACAGCCGGACTGGACAGGGACAGCATCCGGGGAAACATCGGTATGGTCAGCCAGTCTCCGTATCTTTTTAACATGAGTATCCGTGAGAACTTTACGCTCGTAAAGGAAGATGTCACAGAGGAGGAAATCATCGAGGCATGTAAAACCGCCTGTATCCATGATGATATCATGAGATTTGCCTCGGGATATGACACCGTTGTCGGGGAGGGCGGTGTACTGCTCTCCGGCGGCCAGCGTCAGCGGATCGCGATTGCCAGATGCCTGATCCGGGATTACCCGATCATTGTGTTTGACGAGGCGACCTCCGCACTGGACAACGAAACACAGGAATTAATCCGCAGGGCAATTGAGAGTATGCAGGGCAGGACAGTGATCATGGTCGCGCACAGACTGACTACCGTCATCAATTGCGACCGCCTGTTCTTTATTGAAAACGGCAGGGTGATTGCCGCGGGTACCCACAGCGAGCTGCTGGAAAACTGCGAGGAGTATAGAAAGCTCTACGGAGAAGAAACCGGCGCGTGCTGAAACCGGCGTCGACGCGGCGGCTCGTCACATTATAGTAGACTGCCGAAGAGAAAGAGACAATTCATGTCATCGTTTTCATCCGGGCAGCAGGAGAGGGACAGACAGAAAAATCCGGAGGCGGAAAATCCCGTCTCCGGAAAAAACGGCTGTGTCGAGCTTCTGCGCTTTCTTTTTACATCGATTATCATTCTTTTTCACATCAATCTGGATCTGTGGGACCAGGGGAAAGTCATTGCCGTCCTGCGCGGTGTTCCCGTGGCTTTTTTTAATCACGGCAATCTCGGCGTCGAATTCTTTTTTCTTGTGACAGGATACCTGATGGCAAAATGCGTTTGTAACGACGTCGGACGGGGAGACCCGCAGGTTCTTCCGGACCGGACAGTACGGTTTCTCGCGAGGAAGGCCAAAGCGATTTTTCCGTATTATCTGTCGGCCTGTCTGTTTACGTTTGTCGTCCGGCGGCTGACCTGCCGCACACTGAACGCGGACTATTTTCTGCAGCGGATTCCTTCGCTCTTTCTGCTTCAGCGGCTGGGACTGGGACGTCCGGTCATCGGATGTACCTGGTATCTGAGTTCTATGCTGATCGCGCTCGCGATTGCCTATCCTCTGTGCTTTCTCTTTTACAGGTTGTATGTGCGCTTCGCGGGTCCTGTTCTGTGCGCGGTGATTCTGTGCGTCCTCCTTATCAGGACCGGAACCCTGGGAGAGATCAACGAGTGGTTTCTTTTTACCTACAAAACGAATTTCCGCGCTTTCGCGGAGATCTCCCTGGGCGCGTCGGGATTTGAGCTCGGACGCTTCCTGTCCGGAAGAAAATACGCCAGGCGGGCGCGCGTCCTGCTGTCCTTTACGGGTATCCTCTGTCTGGCTGCCTCTCTTGCCTATATCTGCAGCTTTGCCGCCAGTGTCTGGTGCCTCCCCGTAGTTGTTCTTTTATTCATCCTGGTCGTTATCGCCTTCAGCGGAGAAGGCTGGCTGTCCGGAACAGGGATTTTCTCAAACCGTGTCTGTCTGTATCTGGGTTCGATCAGCCTGCCCATGTATGTGACGCAGACACTTTTCCGCATGTACGTACCCTGGAGGTTCGGCGGCTTCGTCCTGTCGATTCAGTGTGTCCTGATTTATGCGGGGGTTCTGGTTTTCTCCATCGCGCTGCACACCGCCGTATGTGCCGCGGGATCTGCCCTCCGGAAAAAAGGTCCGCGGCGCGCAGTCCTGCGGGCGCGATCCTAAAATTCGAAAAGTGTTCCTTGAGCAGAACGGCAAAGCGTCCGGCTGCATACGCTTTTTCACTGCCTGGTCAATTGCTCAAGACGGGGTCTGTCAAAATGCTGCAGGCAG
>JAUNJS010000111.1:6189-8796 GCA_030533125.1 Eubacteriales bacterium
TGTACCTCAGATTTGTCAATTGATGTAAATCGGGTTTGTCAACGCGATTTTCTGATCTTTTTTTCCGTAATAGGTACCGGTCAGGTCCGCCCGGAGCCAGCCGGGAACCGCGTTTAAGCGGATCAGCTGTGACGTCTCCGGGGCGAGGCGGCAGAGGATTTCGCCGTTCTGGACCAGCTGGATTTCCTTCGGGATCACAGCTGTTTTTTCCCAGTCGTTCGGCATCGTCCACTCGTCCAGATCCAGTTCCAGCTCCAGAATTCCCGCGCCGATCGTATCGCCGACCTGCACATGTGTGCCGTCAGGGAGGCTTCCTTTCATCGTCAGAAGCGGTCCCGCCGAAAGGCAGACTCTCCCGGCTTTTAAAGCGCGCAGGATGGACTCCTTTGTCAGGTTTTTCGCCGCGAGAACATAGGTGTGGGCGTAGTGGAAAGTGTCCTCGCGGTGCCAGTCCCTGCCGCTCGTCGCCGTAATGTGGAAGCCGCGGGCCAGAAGGGTCTCCCACAGATGCAGAGCCCGAAAACTCTGGATCTTGCAGGGCGCGTAGTCCCGGGACCAGACCTCCAGAAAATCGATCTCCTCCCAGTCCGTCACCTGAAAATTCCAGTGATAGCCTGTATTGACCGGGTTGTCCAGCGCGAACGGATGGGCAATCCCCACGAGTCCCTGGTTGCGGTGGATCGAGGCGATCGCCGCGTCGATCTGTTCCGGACGTACGCCTCTCCAGTCGGTGTACCCGTGTTCATCGAGGACAAGCATGTGCCCCCAGTAGGTCGTCCACTCGATCGCGGGAATCGGGACGATGTGCTCCCCCTGTGCGGCTTCATACAGCTCCGGCAGGCCGGACATCGTGTTGTGGTCTGACAGGCAGACGGCGTGAAATCCCCGCTGCTTCGCCGCGTGAACCAGTTCGCTGACCGTAAAATCGCCGTCGCTGTGCTGCGTATGTGTATGCAGTTCTACAGGATGCCATTTCATACGTCTGTTTCTCCTTCCACGATCAGATGTCCCGTGACTCTTTCGGACAGGATCTCATGCAGATGCAGCGTGCCGCGCCATTTTCCCGCCATTTTTTCCGGCGGGACGAATCCGAGGGACGCGTGTCCGGCGGAAAGCACGTGCTCCTGGCTGGTTGCCCATCTGTGCGCGTTTCCGAGATACACGCCGTCCTTGTCGAGGGAAATGGTGATCAGATTTTTGATCGGGATAAAGTGTTCTTTTTCCATCGGCTGGAGCGCCCTCGGATAATACCCGTAATACCGGTTCATGGATTGTTCGATCGGAGGCAGGCAGATTAACGGGTCTGTTTCTTTTCCGGGGAAAAAACCGAATCGGATCCGGATCTGTTCCATGCCTTCCGGAACCTGAAAACTGAAGGGTACATCCGTCTGTGAATCGTGTGTTCTCCATTGATACACTTCTTCAAGAAGCCTCATTCCCGGTTCCTTTCTCTCTGTTGATTGATGATAATTTGATGATCACTTGAGGTCTTTTCCCGGATTATTCCCTCTTTTCATCCCCTTCGGAAGCGGTTTTTTCAACACTCCTCCAGGGGCGGGATGCATTTTCCGCGGGAAAATCCCGGAAAAGCGGTCAAGCGGTTTTTTCAGCACTCCTCCAGGGGCGGGATGCGCTTCTGCGGGACAAAGGCGTAGCGGACAAAACTGTTGACCTGACGCATCGTTTCAAAGCACGCGATGCAGACCTGATTTCCCATTGTGCCGGCAAGCGCGTCGGGCATGCGGGTCATCATAGCGAGGTTGGAGCCGTATTCGGTCCCGATTTCTTCGAGGGTGTGGGTATAAGGGATTTCGTCTCTGCGGCCGCAGTATACGCAGTAGCGCTTCGGGCCGGAATAGGTATGGCGGCTTTCGTCAAACGCGATCATATCCGCCCAGATTCTGAAGACGTCCACGCTCTGGGAGTAGTTGAGCATATCGGGCGTAAAACCGCCGGCCGGACGCATGTTCACCTCGAGGCCGACGACGTCTCCTGTTCTGCCGATGCCTTCCTTGTCCTTCGTGAGACGGAAGAACTCCAGATGGAAGAAACGGCTCCGCACGTTGAAGGCCTTCAGGACGCGTTTTCCGGCGTCCTCGATGTCCGGCGCGACCTGCCGGTTGACATAGTAATACGTCGGGATGCCTTCGTTGACCATATCCATGATGGAATTGGGGGAGATGTGGCTCGCCGCGAAGAGCACCTCTCCTTTGGAGTTGATGACGCCGTCATAGGTTTCCACTACGCCTGTGATGTATTCTTCCATGACATAGGGGATTTCGGGAATCTGATGGAAGAATTCCCGCAGGTCCTCGTCGTTTTCCAGACGCCAGGTGTCGAGCGCGCCGACGCCGCGGTCGGGCTTTACGATCACGGGATAGCCAACCTCGGCAATGAAGTGCTCCGCGGTCTCCAGATCGATGACCGTGGAATAGCGGGCCGTGGGAACACCGGCTTTTTTATAGTATTTTTTCATGGCGGTCTTGGAGCGGAACCGCATAATCTGGTCGGATTTAAGGCCGGTCAGGATGTTGAAATCCGTCCGGAGCGCGGCATCCAGTTCCATCCAGTATTCGTTGTTGGATTCGACCCAGTCGATCTTTCCGT
>JAUNJS010000112.1 GCA_030533125.1 Eubacteriales bacterium
ATATCTGAAAATGAGAAAAATATTGATAAATGCCCCGTTCAGAGGGATCAGGAAGGGAGGGGGAAGGTTATGGAAAAGCAGCTCCCGGTTCCTTCCGTGCTTTCCGCTTCGATTTCCGCGCCGTGCAGATCCGCAATGATTTTGACCATGGAGAGGCCGAGTCCCGCGCCGCCTGTCGTCCTGTAGTCCGATGTCCTGGAAGTGTCGGCGCGATAGAATCGCTCAAAGATATGCGGGAGGTCTTTTTGCGGAATGCCGATTCCGTCGTCCTGTACCGTGAGGACTGCGCGCGCGGTGGAAGAGTCCGTATTCTTCCGGAGGCTGACGGAAATATGGCCGTCCTCGCGTCCGTATTTATACGCGTTATCGATCAGGTTCTGGAGGGCGCGCTCGAGCAGCATGCTGTTTCCGGGAAGCAGAATTCCCTCTTCGACGTCTGTTTCCAGAGTGATGTTTTTTTCCTGAATGAGGGACATGTCGTCTGCCACACCGGAAACGATCCCGGACAGGTCCGTTTCCGAGAGAGGGTAGTTTTCGGGGGAGAGTTCGAGCCGGGTGTAGTCCAGCATGGAGCGGATCAGGGCATCCATCCGGAGTCCCTGCCGCAGGATGACGGAGAGCGCGCGCCGGTACTCCGCCTGGCTCCTCTCTTTCTCCAGGGCCAGTTCCGTCTGCGCCATGATGACAGACATTGGTGTGCGCAGCTCGTGGGATGCGTCCGAGACAAACTGCTGCTCGGCCTCAAAGGAGCGTTCCAGACGGTCCAGCATCCCGTTAAATGCCGCTGCGAGGTCGTACAGCTCACGGTCCACTGTTCCGATGTCCAGACGTCTTTCAAGATCCGTGCCTTTGGAGATCTCCGAAGCCGCCTGTTCAATCCTGCGGACCGGGAGCAGGGAGCGCTTCGTCGTGAGCCATCCTCCCGTGATTCCCAGGAGAAGGAGAAAAGGCACGAAGATCGCCGCCATGCGGAAGATATCGCGGACCTGCGATTCTTCGGAATCAAGCGGCACGACGCCGCGGATCCACAGCCCCTCGAGCTTTTCCCCTTTCAGAGTCCGGTCGTATACAAAATAGTGGTTCCCTTTTTCCGTCCGGTACGAATAGACGCGGGGCGAGGAGAAAGGTTCGTTTTCCATGCTTCTGGCAATGGGATTTTTTCCATAGAGCATTGTCCCGTCAGAAGTGAAAAGCCCGCTCTGCACGTCGTTGATCCTGTCCAGGAAATCATCATCGATTTCCAGCCAGCCGTCCCGATAGGCGAAAAACACATCGTCCGTGTCCCGCGGATCCGCTTCCGCCCTGTCTGCCAGAAACCGCACCTTGTCCGCGTTCTCATCCACAGAGCTCAAAAGGAAACTCCGCACCGTCTTCTGCAGGACCGACCGGCTCGCGAAACGGAACAGCAGAAATGTCAGCAGGACAATGAGGATCATTACGGCAGAAAACCAGAGCGTAATCCGGCCGGTGATGGACCCGGGGGTCCTGCTTCTGCTTGAAGAGGAGCTGCGGAAAGCGCGGATTTCGGGCTCCCCGGATGTGCCGGATATTCGGGCGCTGTCTTCTGTATAGTTCATAAGTATTTCCATTCCTTTTGCTTGTCATAGGCGGAAACCCACTGCCTTCAGGCGGTGAGAGGAGTCTTCTGCAGTTTACGGAAAATGCAGCAGGGCGGTCAGCGGGCTCCTGCGTCCTGCATGAAGGATCTGAAGGAGCCGCGCAACCGCGGGAGAGCGCTCATCAGGAGTGTGCTCCCGCGCGGAGAATCTGCGCGGCAGAGCTACGCGGCAGAGCCGGCGCAAAAAAGCTGTCAGGAGCCGCCGGGCTCCCGCAGCACATATCCCACGCCGCGCACTGTGTGGATCAGCTTTTTCTTATGGCCGCTGTCGATTTTTCTCCGGAGATAGCTGATATAGACATCGACGACATTCGTCCCGCCTTCGTAGTCGAAATTCCAGACATGATTCTCTATTTTTTCCCGTTTCAGGACGATTCCTTTGTTGTAGAGCAAATACTCCAGCAGCTGATATTCCTTGACGGAGAGGTCGATCAGGACGCCTCCCCGGCGCACTTCACGCGAAGCGATGTCCATCGTCAGATCCGCGAGGGAGAGGATATTTCCCGTATTATTATAGGAGGACCTTGTCAGTGCCCGGAGTCTTGCCATCAGTTCTTCGAGGGAAAAAGGTTTTACCAGGTAATCATTCGCGCCGGCATCCAGCCCCCGCACGCGGTCCTCGATCGCGTCCCTCGCGGTCAGGAACAGAACCGGCGTGCTGCTCCCGCCCTGCCGCAGCTTCTTCAGGACCTTGAATCCGTCCGCTTTCGGCATCATGATGTCAAGAATGACGGCATCATATTCTGCTGTTGACAGATACAGAATGGCTTCTTCCCCGTCCAGACAGCTGTCTACGCTGTATCCCTCATCAGAGAGCTTCATGACCAGTATATCGTTCAGATCCCGCTCATCTTCCGCTACCAGAATTCTCATATTTACCTTCGCTCGCTTTCTCGCTCAAAAGACGCGTTCCCGCGTCTGTGAGATTTATTTACATCTCCATGTGTCCGGGGATTGTACGCCCCCCGGTGAACAGTTTTCTGTCCGCTCGAAACCATGCCCACAGTAGTATAAGTGTAGTATAAAAAGATTAGAATATCATTAGACGCCTGCAGGAGACTTGTCCATGTCTGCCGGTCTGCTTCCCGGATGGATCAGCTTCCCGCACATGGCTGCAGAGCGTCTCCCCGGATGGATCAGCTTCCCGCACATACCGGCGGAGCTGCTCTCCCGATGCAGCAGTTTCCTTTCCGGACGGAAAAAAGGGCAGTGGAAACACACACTGCCCTTTCAGCAATTACCTACTTCATAAATGACCTCCGCGTCTCCCGTCCTTCTCAGGATATAATTTCTTACAAAAGATATGTCCTCATGCGAGGCGTAGACACGCATGCTTTTGGCCGCGCTCTTCATTTCGACATACCTTGTCGTCACGATCACTTTTTTTGCTTTTTTGTAATCAAAGGTGACAGTACTGTTTCCTGTCCCCGTCTGCATAAAGGTGTCTGTCATCGTGTAGATCTCGCCGGGGTTATCTATCAGTAGAGCGGTAATGCCGAAGATCACAATCGAGAGCAGCAGAAAAATTGCCGCGCATATACCGGCTATGATAAAAAAGGCAGGGCTGTTCCGGAGCACGGTGTAAAGCGCCCCGGCGGCCAGAATAAAAAAGTCAACCAGGAGACACGCCCTGAATCCGGATTTCACCTTTTCCAGTTCATATTCCCTGTCTATACTGTGTCTCCACAGGAAAATCCCCTCGCCTGTATCGGTGACCCGTTCCGTATACTTCCTGCGAGATACCATTGCCATTTACCTCCGCTTATCAGATCAACCATCACAGATCGACAATTCCCAACGTATGACCGGGTATATTGCCGTTCATCTCCGCTTATCAGGACAATCATCACACAGTCATCACAAAACGCGAAAAGCTCCCGGAACTATATGTGCCCTCCGGCCGACTGCTTTAATCTTCCAATACCACTTTTGTGTGGCTGCCGCTTTCCCTGCTCTTGGTAACGATGATCTGTTTTCCGATCCGGGTTTTCAGCTCGCCCACATGGGAAATGATGCCCACGAGTCTCTCGCCGCCCTCGGTGAGATCCTTCATGGCATTCATGGCCTCGTTGAGGGTGTCCTGATCCAGAGAGCCGAACCCCTCGTCCACAAACATGGTGTCGAGGCGGATGCCGCCGGCATGGGACTGGATCTCGTCCGAGAGGCCGATCGCCAGGGAGAGGGAGGCCATAAAGGATTCACCGCCGGAGAGGGACTTGACGCTCCGCGTAGTGCCGTTGAAATGATCGATGACCTCGAGGTCAAGACCGGTCTGGCTTCGGCCGTCCGCGTCCACGGCACTGCTCCTCTGCAGGTCGTACTGGTTGGAGGACATGACCGAAAAACGTTTGTTGGCACGCCGGATAATGCGGTCAAAGAGGGACATCTGGACATAGGTCTCCAGTTCCACCTTGGATTTAAGTCCGGAGGCGCCGGAGGCGGTGTTCGAGAGCGCGTTGATTTCCTTATATCTGTTTTCCGCCTCGATGACATTCCCGCTGTCTTCGAGGAGCCTTCTGCGCGCTTCTCTGTTGACTTTCTGTCTGCCGGTGATGTTCGATGCCAGAGCATCGTTATCGCGCATGCGTTTTTCTGTTTCCCGGAGCGCCGTTTCGTCCTCCGGCCTGTTATAGTCGGGAGACTTTGCGATTTCATCTTGAAGGGCAGCGCGCTTTGCGCTTTGCTCCGTCACGGCATCCTTCGCTGCCTGGAGGGTTTTCCGTGCCTGTTCGACTGCGTCCAGGATTTCAAGGTTTTTCCTGGTGAGGGCACGGATTTCCGCCTCCGCGGTATTTCTGTCGGGGAAGCGCAGTTTTTTCCGCAGGTTTTCAATACTCTGCCGGAGACCTTCCTGCCTTTGCTCCGTTTTACCGATTTCGATGCCCAGATGCTGGATCTCCGCACGCAGATCATCGATGTCTTTTCCGATGGCCGCATTGTCTTTCGTGAGAGTCTCTTTTCGCCTTTCTTTCTCCTCCAGTGTTTTGATCTGTTCACTGCAGGAGCTCTGCTCGGCTTCGATCTCCCGTTTCCTGCCGCTCACTGACGCGCGGATCGATTTTTTAAACAGTTCCTCCTCCGCAGGCAGAATGGCGGCGGCCTCTTCTCCGAGCACAGGGGCGGCGGCGGTTCGCACATAATTCCACTTTTCCGCTGCGGTTGCCGCCGCGGACGCGGTCTCCCGGTGCAGCTTTGTAAGTTGCCCGTCGAGAGAGTTTTTGTGTTTTTCGCGTTCGGGAAGCTCATTTTCGAGCTCTTTTTTGCGCGCGGTCTTCTCAGTCAGAACACGGATTTCGTCAGAGATCTTTTTCAGGGAATCCTGTGTTTTACGGACGATTCCGCGCAGGACAGACGGATCAGACAGATCAGGCAGACTGTTTTCCGGTGCTCCTTTCAATACTTCTGCAGGAGTTTTCTCGTAAAAGTCCCCGGAAGCTTGTCCGTTGAAATCCCCGGAAGCTTTTTGGGAAAAATATCCTGAAGCTTCTCTGTTGGAATCCCCGGAAGCTTTTTTGGAAAAAAGTTTCGCGGAGAGGATTTCCGCGTTCTTTTCACAGAGGTCTTTCTGATTCTCTGCCCTTTCCCTGCCGGCGGCTGCCTCACGGCTCATTTTCGTAAACTGATCCGAGAGGGTTTTCAGGTTCTGTTCTGCAGCCTTCAGTTCGGTTTCGAGTTTCTTTCGCTCGTCGATTGCCTGTACGAAAGCCGTTATCCGGTTATTCGTGTCAATGGCGTCCTGTCTGTTCCTGCGGACCAGTTCCTCCGAGGAGGGCCTTTCTGTTCCCCGTGCCGCTGAAGTCTGTTTTTCCGAAATCTGTTTTTCAGGAACCTGCGCTTCGGAACCCTGTCCATCCAAAATCCGCCCTTCAGAACCCTGTCCGTCCGGAGCAGATCCCGCAGCTGCCGGGCGCTCCGGGGCCGCTGCGCTTTCGGCGCTGTCTTCGAGAAGCTTTACGTAGGATTTATCAATCAATTCGACCAGGTTCTTCACAGCGGCCTTCTGCAGGCTGACGTCATTGTCCGCCTTGTTAAAGGCTTCCTTGTCCCGGTCTCTTTGCAGAGCGGCGCGGTCGACTTCATCCTGGGAAGGCGTGTTTTTCCCCGGTTTGCAGATGGACGGATGGTGGATGGACCCGCAGACAGGGCAGGGCTCGTTTTCTTTGAGCCTTCCCGCGAGGATTCCGGCCTGGCCGTCGAGGAACCGCTGAAAAAGATCGTTCGCTTTTTCAGAGGAGGCGGAGGCGGCTGCCGCTGTTTTTCTTCTCTCTTCATTAAGCTCTGAGAGCCTGTCTTCTTGCTCTGTGAGTTTTTTCTCATTCTTCTGCAGTTCCGAGAGGAGGGTGGCGCGGTCTTTGATCCTCTGCTGCCTGTTTTTCGCGGATTCCAGCTCTGCCTCCGCGTTCTGTCTGGCGGAGATTTCCTCTTTGAGATGTTCGATATTATCGGCCTGTTTTTTGACGTTTTCATCCGCGGTACCGGCCTTCTGCCGCAGGTCTTCCGCCTTTTGAAAAAGATCCTGTTTTTTGCCCAGATCCTCCCGGAGCTTTTTCAGGTCATCCAATACCTCGTTTGTATCCTTTTTTTCCTGTATTTTCCTGTCGAGGCTGCGTTCGACGCCGGAGAGACCTTCCAGTTCCTCCCTGCGTGTCTCTGTCTGTTCCTGATACTGCCGGATTTCCTGCTGCTTCTGATTCTCGAGTTCCCGGCTCCGCTGTGCTTTAAGATCCGCATCGCCCGCGCCGGCGATGTTCTGTAGCAGGCTGTCTGCCTGTGCGAGCCGTTCTTCTACTCTCCGCGCCTTTTCGCGGGCAGCAACCAGCTGCTCGCCGACTTTTTCCAGGCCGGCAAGCTCTTCCTTCTGCTGTGCCAGCCTGCTCTCCAGCTTTTCTTTTTCATCCGCTTTTACTTTGCGCTGATCCGTCATTTTCCGCTGCAGATCCGCTGCCGCGGAGAGGTCCTGTTTTTCTTCTGCAAGACGGTCATAATCCGGGAGCAGGTTTGTCTCGACCGCTGCCTGTGCACGGTATTTTTCGGCTTCCGGCTTTCTTTCCTCTGCCTCCTCGTAAGCCTTTTGCCGGAGCTGCTCGTTCTTTTTTTCTTCTTCGAGACTGTCAGACAGTACCTTCAGACTGTTTTTCTTCGATTCGATCTGCTTTGCGGCTTCGATCCGCCTTTTCAGGTCGTCCCGTATCGAAGTAAGTTCCTGTTTCTGCCTGTTTGTTTCCACCAGGGCCCGGCGGTCCGTCTCGAGGAGTGTCTCGATCAGGAGGAGAATCTCGCTGTTTGTCTTTTTCCCGGTCAGAACTTCTTCCCTCCAGAGCGTTTCAAACTCTTCACTGCAGGAAGGGTCGACACTCTCGATCTCCGCCCGGCAGCGCTGGCGCAGGTATTTATATGCGTCCTCCGCTTCCCTGGATTTCACCTTGAGTTTTTCCTGCAGTTTCTGATAATTTTCGGTGTGAAAAACATTCCGCAGGATTTTCTTGCGTTCCGTTGTATCGGCGAGGAGGAGCTTGAGAAAGTCTCCCTGCGCGATCATGGAAATCCGGGCGAACTGGTCTTTATCGATTCCCAGCAGGTCGGTGATATAGGCTGTGACATTGCGCTCTTTGGTCGTCACTGTGCCGTCGGGAAAGATCAGCTCCGCATGCGCGGCTTCGGAAGTCATCCCGCCTCCTCTTTTCGAGGGCCGGTCGTAGGCGGGGTTTCGTGTGACCGTATAGTTTTTTCCGCTGCAGGAAAAAACAAGCCGCACATAGGTCTTTGTCTCCGGGAGGGCATACTGGGAGCGGAGCATGGATTTTTCCCGGTTCTCTCCGCTTGCGACGCCGTAGAGGGCGAAGCGGATGGCGTCAAAGACGGTCGTCTTGCCGGCACCGGTATCCCCGGTGATCAGATAGAGGCCTTCCGTGCCCAGTTTGTCAAAATTTATAATTTCTTTGCCCGCGTAGGGACCGAACGCGGACATTTCCAAAGTGATTGGTCTCATTTTTTCTTATCCTCTCAACGGACGACTGCCGCAACGGCTGTAGTTATCGTACCAATCGGAAAAGCAGGTTTCTCAACGGACGTCTCAACGGACGACTGCCGCAACGGCTGTAGTTATCGTACCAATCGGAAAAGCAGGTTTCTCAACGGACGTCTCGACGGACGACTGCCGCACCGGGCTTTCGGGCGCGCTTGGCTCATGGCTGATCGTGACGGTTCCAGATCTCGTCGATCAGGCCGGCTGCCAGTTCCTTTTGAAAATCCGACATCCCGACTCCGTTCTGCTTCAGGTACAGTTCCTCCAGAATCTCCGAGGGCTCCTTTTCGGGAGTTTCCTCCTGCGCCTCTGTCACGCCATGGGCCTTTGTCCTCGCGTTGTCATACTCAAGAACCATGAGATTTGTATAAAAATACTTCCTGAGCCGGGAGATCGCGTGATCCACATCCTGCTCGTCCGTCAGGATGATCCGGTAGTAGTCCTCCGACGAAAGCGGCGCGGTATATTCCGGAGACATGAGTTCGCGGAACCTGCCCCGCAGGGTCTTGAGGTCACGCTTCGCGGCGAGCGGGATCCCGGTGATTTCCACGCTGCCCTTCTCTTTTATTTCCACGACCGTCACGCTCTTTTTCTGGTTTTCCTCTGAAAAAGAGTATTTGAGGGGGGATCCCGCGTAGCGGACAGTGTCGCGCCCGATGTGCTGCGGCCCGTGGAGATGCCCGAGGGCAGCGTAGTCAAAGGCGTCAAAGACACTGTATTCCACGTTGTCCAGGCCTCCGATATGTTTCTGCTCCGAATCGCTTTCCCGGGGCCGGACGCCGTCAGCAGTTACATACTGGTGCGCGACCGCGATATTCCGTGCCGCGGGGTCGACATTCGCGTGCCGGATCAGAACCTCCATGGCCTCTGTCCAGCTGCCGATCGTTTCCTCCGGCCACGCGGCGCGAATCACGGAAGGATGGATATAGGGAAACAGATAGACATTGAGCGCGCCGTATTCATCCTCGAGTCGGACCGGCCGGATGCTGTTCGGGTCGGCGGAACCGGGAGTATTCGTGCCGTCAATTCCGTCTTTAAGAATTGCTTCGCTGTCAGAACTGCAGGAAGCAGCGGAATTATTGGAAGCGATAAAACTGCCGGAAGCAGCGGAATCATTGGAAGCA
>JAUNJS010000448.1 GCA_030533125.1 Eubacteriales bacterium
GGAAACCGGAAACAGGGATAATCTGATCTGGGAAAACCGGGGCAGGGAAACGGGAACGGGAAACAACAGTAACAGAGAGCAAAGGCGGCAGAAAACAGGGCGGCATATGATACATCAATTTGAACTGAACGGATATTATATTGTTCTGGATGTCAACAGCGGCAGCATCCACGTGACGGACGAACTGGCTTTTGAGGCGATCCGGCTGACAGCGGAAGGGAAGTCTGCGGAGGAGACGGCCGGCCTGCTCCTGCGGATGTTTTCGGAAAAAGGCGTCACGGAGGAGCAGATCCGGGAGAGCCTGGGAGAGATCGAGGCGCTCCGCGAAGCAGGAAAGCTTTTTTCGGAGGAGACTTACAGGGACAAAGCGTTTGACCTGAAAAAACGCGGGACTGTCATCAAGGCCCTCTGCCTTCTCGTGGCGCATACCTGCAATTTGAACTGCAGCTACTGTTTTGCCGCGCAGGGGAATTTTCACGGGCAGCACGGCCTCATGTCCTTTGAGACCGGAAAACGCGCGCTGGATTTTCTCGTGGAAAAGTCCGGGCTCCGCAGGAATCTGGAGGTGGACTTTTTCGGCGGGGAGCCATTGATGAATTTCGATGTCTGCCGGGAGCTCGTCGCGTACGCGCGCTCCATTGAGAAGGAAAAAAACAAGAATTTCCGCTTTACGCTTACGACGAACGGAGTCGGCATTACCGATGAGGTCATCGAGTGGGCGAACCGGGAATGCTACAACGTAGTCCTGAGCCTCGACGGCCGCAGGGAGGTGAATGACCGGTTCCGCAAAGACTATGCAGGACGCGGCAGTTACGACCGGATCGTCCCTCTCTTCCGGAGATTTGTGGAGAAACGCGGCGGCAGAGGCTACTACATGCGCGGAACCTTCACCCGTTTCAACACCGATTTTACGAACGATATCTTCCACATGGCGGATGATCTCGGTTTTACAGAGCTTTCCATGGAGCCGGTGGTCGCGGATCCCGACAGCCCTTCCGCCCTGCGGCCGAAGGACCTGCCGGTGATTTTCGAGCAGTACGAGATCCTCGCGAAGGACATGCTGCGCCGGGAGCGGGAGGGGAAACCGATCACTTTCTACCATTATATTCTGGATCTGGAGCACGGCCCCTGTATCTACAAGCGCATCTCGGGCTGCGGCTCCGGCACGGAATATCTCGCGGTGACTGCCACCGGGGATCTGTATCCCTGCCATCAGTTTGTCAACGACCCGGAATACAAAATGGGTGACATCTACAGCGGCGTGACGCGGACAGATCTCCGCGACGAATTCAAGCTTTGCAATGTCTATTCCCGTCCGGAGTGCGCGGACTGCTGGGCCAGGCTCTTCTGCGCCGGCGGCTGCGCGGCGAACGCCTATCATGCCTCCGGGGACATCCACGGGACCTATGAGACCGGCTGCGAAATCTTTAAAAAACGCATCGAATGCGCCCTGATGCTGCAGGCGGCGCGCCGGATCAGTACTCCGGATACTTTCTGACGAGGTTGCTCACGCCTGTTATATAGTCGACACTGACGTCAAAGAAGCGCGCGAGCAGGAGAAACTCTTCGATGTGAATTTCGCAGATCCCCCGCTCATATAGAGAATAGGCCTGCTGACTGATCCCCAGAACGGCGGCGACCGCGCGCTGGGGAAGACCCTTCTTTTTTCGAAGGCGCCGGATACGTTTCAGGACATGCGGGGGATAAGGAAGGGATCTGGTGCGTCTGTTCATTCCGGGGTCCTCCTTTACAGATGCTGTTTCCGGATTCTGTACGTTGGTCTGCCGCGCGCGGGAAACGGCGCGGAGCAGCCGGTTACCGGTACAGTGAACCGGAAAGTCAGTCCCGAAATACGGACAGCGGGGTCCGGAAGGGCAGACAGGACAGAAAGAAAACCGGTTCCCGGGAGGGGGACGGCACAGAGAGGGGAACAGTCCCCGAAAGGGCTGGACGGCACAGGGATGAATCACAGGGACAAAGAGGACGCGCAGCTGTTTGCGGGACGGATCAGGGATCTCGCAAGGCAGGCCGGCACAAATGATTATCTGACGCACACCGGGTTTTTAACGCTTCCGGAGCAGTCCGGGGCTGTTTCGCTGATGAAGGCGGAAGGACTGCGCGGCGTTTTTTTCGGAGGCCGGGAGGAGGCGGACAGAAGAGTGCTCTTTTTTCTCCCCTCCTACATGGAGGAGGAAGATCTTGTCCGGCAGGAAAGTGACGGAGAAGGGAGCATCGCCTGTATCCGGATCACGGTGCGGGGCGCACGGTTTTCGCGGCAGATCGGACACAGGGACTGCCTGGGCGCGCTGATGCACCTGGGCATCGGACGGGATCAGGTGGGAGATATTCTGCTGCCCGAAGACGGGTCCTGTGCCTATGTATATGTACTTGAAAGAGTGGCGGAGTACATCTGCGCGGAACTCAGGACGGTTGGACGATCCGCTGTCGATCCGCAGATCGTCCCGCCCTCGGCCTGTACGGTGAAACCGGTGCTGGTGCAAAAGAGCGGAAGCATTGCGTCCGTCAGGATCGACAGCCTGATCGCCATGGTGTTTCCCATGTCCAGATCGGCGGCGCAGGAGCTTGTGGCGCGAGAGGATGTCTTCGCTGACGGCAGAACCGTGACATCCGCCTCTTATGTCCCGCCGGAGGGCTGCCGGATTTCGGTGCGCGGCTTCGGGAAATTCCTGTATGAGGGAACAGAAAAAACAACCCGCAAGGGAAGGGTGGTCGTGCGGACAAGTGTTTATTCATAATAAAAGTGTGTATAAAACAGCGAGCAAGCGCGACGACACGCGTAGTTTTATACATACATAGGTGACACTTATTCATGG
>JAUNJS010000449.1 GCA_030533125.1 Eubacteriales bacterium
ATAATAAACCGCCGCCCGGCAATGCCGGACGGCGGTCTTTTTCACAACAGATCGATGATGTTGATTATTACAGTTTCAGGCTAATCTGAAAGCCGTTTCTCCCGCATTTTCCGATTTACAGGCGACAGGCTGCCCGGCTGTTTCTTTTGCAAACACAAACGCTATAAATGCCATTAATAAGGTTCAGAAGCATAACAGCTTATGCATGCGCGGCGATTCCGCCGTCTGTCCGGCACCGCGATACCCGGTTCCCGTCAGAACATATTGAAAAGTCCGTCGTCCCCGCCGGCATCTTTTTCCTTCGCGTCCAGAACTTCCCGGGGAATCGTGATGGTATCTCCCGCGTTATAGGTTTTCAGTTTAATGACAGCAGTGGCCGTTTTAAATTGCGTTTCGCTCTCGCTCTGGTCTTTCAATGCTTCGCCAAAATCCATATAAATCCCCGCGAAGGCCAGCCCTTCGTCCAGGGTCGCGATCGTTGTAACCTTGCTGAGTTCAAAACTGCTTTCCGTTGTATCTCCCATGGTGGATTCAACTCCGTTCAGGAGCCCGCTCGACGCTGAATCCTCTGACAGCTGAACCTCCACAGCATAGGCTTTCGATTCCGGATCCTGATAAATCGCGATGATGTCTTCCTCCGAGATCAGAAAATCTCTCTTTTTCTCTTCGTTCTCCCCGGTTCCTTCTGTCTCTTCCGTGGTTTCTTTTTCCCAGTCGCCTGTTTCTCCGAGCGCGCTTCCCTTTGTGTAGGTCACATGATTCTTGGAGTCTATATATTCCTCCACCGTCATAGGAATATTCATTCCCATCACGGAAATCTTCATATCCATGTTCATGTAGGAAAGCTCGTTGGTTTTGTCCACCTGGAATCCGACATCACCACCCATGGACATCTCCGCCTCCAGGCCTCCCAGTTCTTCGCTGGTCACGGTCGCCACGATTTCCATTGTCCCCGTTCCGGTTAAATCCTTGATTTTATTCACATCATATTTTGCGTTGATGGTCTCCGCAAACTCCGCCTTCAGTTTGTCGTCGAGCTTCTCAAGCCCTTCGACCGACTTATATACCTCTATCTCGGAGATCATTTCATCGGAGGCTTTGAAATTCTTTTTGCCTGCGCATGCCGTAAGAGACAGGGTCAGGAGAATCCCTGCCATCAGGATGCCGGTCAGCGAAAAACGAAACATCCTGCAGTTTCCCGTTCTGATCTTTTTCATAATTATAATCCTTCCTCTGTTATATACTACTAATGTTATTTTCAAACTAAAATGTTTAAAGTGTCAGAACAAATACACATGTGTCAGATCAGACACACACATGTTCAACCGGTTTCCGCAGCATCAGGTCTCATCTGTCTCACTCCTCCCCAGGCATGTTCCATCCGTGGTGGTCGGTGTGGAGCAGGTGCTCGGACAGTTCGGAGAGCGGCGCGCCGAGGTAATTCTCGTAGACGGCCTGAATGGACGGATTCTCGTGGGAGAAGCGAAGTTCCATGCCCGCGTCCTGGCGGTACAGGACTTTGGCGCGGTCCGCCGCCATCTCGAGCCCGTCGTGGATAGGCTGTCCGCCGCCGCCGACGCAGCCGCCGGGGCAGGCCATGACTTCGACAAAATCATAGGAGACACGGCCTTTTTTCAGCTCGTTGAGGAGCTTTCTGGCATTGCCGAGGCCGTTGACGACCGCGACCTTCAGCGGGGTGCCCGCGAGGTCGAATGTCTGCTCCTTCCAGCCGTCCATGCCGCGGACGTCCTTAAAGGCGTCAGGGGCGGGATTCCTTCCGGTGACGAATTTGTAGGCGCTGCGGAGCGCGGCTTCCATCACGCCGCCGGTCGCGCCGAAGATGTTGCCCGCGCCGGAGCCGACGCCGAGGGGCATATCCGGCTCTGTCTCTGGGAATTCAGCCGGGTTCAGGTTCTCGAGGCGGATGAGGCGCACGAGCTCGCGGTTCGTAATGGAGACATCCACTTCAGGCACGCCGCGGTCGTCAACCATGGTCGGATACGCGCACTCCGCCTTCTTCGCGAGACAGGGCATCACAGAGATAACGAAAATCTTCGAGGGATCTACATTCAGAAGCTCCGCGTAGTAACTCTTGGAGATCGCGCCGAACATCTGCTGCGGAGACTTGGAGGTCGAAAGCTGGTCGACAAACTCGGGGTAGTATGCCTTGCAGAAACGCACCCAGCCCGGGCAGCAGGAAGTGAACATCGGGAATTTCTCCGGCTTTACATCCGTCCCGGATTCTTCCTTTGCGTCTGCCCTGGATTCTTCCTTTGCGTCCAACCCGGAAGATTTCCTTGCGCCTTTCCCGGATTCTTCCTTCGCATCCGTTCCGGAAGCTTCCTTCGCGTCTGTCGCTGCATTATTCGCTTCGGAAGCCTTTGCTTCGGAGGCTTTTTTGACCTTTTCGAGGAATTCGCTGGCCTCCTCCATGATGGTCAGGTCCGCAGAGAAGTTGGTATCGAACACGTAGTTGAAGCCGATGTTTTTAAGGAGCGAGACCAGACGGCGGTAAGTCGCGAACTCCGGCTTGAGGCCGAAGCCCTCCCCCCAGGCGGTGCGGATCGAAGGGGCTACCTGGATGACGGTGATGATCTCCGGATCCTCGAGGGCGAGGAGCACCCGGTCGAGGTCGTCGCGCTCGCGGAGCGCGCCGACGGGACAGTGGGTGATGCACTGGCCGCAGAGCACACACTTGGAATCCTCCAGGCGGTAGACGCCGCCCACATCGACTGTAGTCCTGGAACCGGTGTTCAGCACATCCCAGATGCCCGTGGTCTGCACATTGTCGCAGATCTGGATGCAGCGCATGCACTTGATGCACTTGT
>JAUNJS010000450.1 GCA_030533125.1 Eubacteriales bacterium
TATGGACGGACATTCCAACGCACCGTTCTTCAGCGCCGCTGCGGTTTCCAACACCTCATATTCATATCCTGTCAGCTGGGTCGGGCAGGGTATTGTCATGATTGGCTGATAAGAGTTGTCATATGCCGTCATAGACTGGGGATTCGTTATGTTCTCTACGATTATGTAGCCTTTCGTGCAATAAATAATACCTCTCTGGTCGGAACGGGCTTCTGTGCCCGAATTCAGTACCGCCATACGGCTGCCGCCCCAGGTCAAAGTGATGGAATTCTGCTTATCTACACCGTATTCGTTGTTTAGACAGAAGCCCTGGACAGTGTCCGGTCTTCCGAAGAGCATCTCCGCGAATGTCAGCGTATAGATCCCCACGTCGAGCAGGGCACCGCCGGCCAGAGCCGGGTTGACCAGCCTCTTATTGTGGGATATTGGATGGGAAATGTTGGCTGTCAGCGTAAACGGTTCCCCAACGATTCCGGAAGAGATAAAATCGACTATCATCTGACGCATCGGCTGATAACGGGTCCAGATTGCCTCCGTGACCAGAACCCCCTTCTCCTCTGCCAGAGAAAACAATTCTCGTGCCTTTGCTGCATTTGCAGTGAAAGGCTTCTCTACAAGTGCAGCCTTACCGTACGTCACACAGAGTTTGCCATGCTCAAAATGGTGGGAGTGGGGAGTTGCCACATAGACAAGATCAAGTTCCGGATCCTCCAGCATGGCTTCATAGGAACCATATGCTTTCTGAACTTGATTTTTTTCCGCAAACGCTTCCGCCTTTTCAGGATTTCTCGATGCGACCGCATACAGTTCCACATCTCCCAGACCGGCATCCTTCATTTTGTTGATGGTCGTCGCCATCTTTCCGGCAATATTTCCTGCGCCGAGTATACCGAATTTCATAATGATTTTCCCCCTGTCATTCCTCTATATTTGCTAAACTTCCATAAACTCCAGAATCCGGCCGCGTTTTCGTCACTCGTTTCAAATGACAATGCGTATTTTTCTTTCTCCTACTACTATGTATTTAGTGGTTGATATTCCTATCTTCCAGATAGGGTGTTATGCATGCTGCATGAAAAAATACAAAACCATATATTAAAATTGTTATATAAAACCGGCACTACTGAAATATTTATGTGAAAAACGGACACTGACAGACGAGCCTCGACCCTCGCCCTATGTAATCATACCACTTCTTATGTTCGGAGAAGCATCTGCTGTCTTAGAGTTGCCCTGCAGAAAAACGAACCGGATATATACAGTTGATGTTCACGCTTCCGCATCGCAACCATCAACAAAAAAAGACCCATCTCTGTATCCTGCTTATATAGATACAAAGATGAGTCGGTTTTACCAGAAAGCCAGCTATGCTGTGGCCTTTCCTGTTGAAAGGGCTTTCATCAATAATATAGGTTTTCAGCGACCGTTAAAGATTTGCTGCATTCAGTTCTTCCTCAAGCGCTTTAATCTGATCTTCATTCATCCCTGTGCCGGGAGTGTAGCAAGCTTTCTCGCACTCCAGCCACTGACCATCTGGATTCTCTTATCGGTCAGATCCATGCCGTGTTTCTTGCAGATTTCAACTGCTTCCGGGCTTTTAAGTAATTCCCTTAACTTCCTATGCTTTTTAACCCTCTTTGAATCTTTTATCATTCAAGGTCGTTATCACCATCGATATCTTCGGGAGATGTGGTTATCTCGAATAGTGCATCTGATAGATCCGACAAAGCATGCCTGAGTTCCAGGGCAGCCTCTCGAAGATATTGATTCGCTCTTTGATTTTTCCCATTCAGTATCATTGTTTCAATCAGGGACTTTCCGAATTCCAGGTCCGCCATCAGGTTTCCAAGCTCTTCATATATTTCTGACATGGTTTTATTCCTCGCTTTTATGAGCAGACTGGATAAATGTTACGATCTCATCTGCGGTTTTATTACCGGAATGATAAGCTTCCAGAACCTTCTTATCGTCCAGCTGTTTTTTCTTCGTGACAAGCTTTTCCAATTCGTCAAGAGCGGAATCATACTTTGCTTTTGCCGCCGCTACAGCAGTTTCTGCAGTCCTGATCTTCTCATCCAACGTGATCACTCTTCTTGCCATTTCTGTTATACGCTCCCTTCTGCATGTCCACCTGTCTGCTTTTCAAATGTTTCCGCCTCGATCCGCGCAAGATCTGTGCTGATACCTCTCGCCTGCCGGTGGATGTTATCCGCGCTCATCCCGAACGCATTCAAGATCGTCTTCTGGGTCGCCGTAACAGCATAATCCAGGTTGTATTCATTGTCCGCACCCTTCAGCATCTCTATCTTTTCCAGTTCCCTGACCGCTGCAGGCACTGTCATGTAATTCGGCTTTTTATCCAGCTTTGCCATTTCATCTTTTAAAAGGGTGTAGATCCTGCTCCGGATGATCGTTGCCACGAACCCGATAAAGATCTTTGTATCGGCAGATTCGTTCGAGTATACACGCTCACAATGGGCCCCGAGGTAAGACTTGTCTGCGCTGAACGTCTTTTCGGAAGAATCCCGGCTCTTATACAGTATAAGGGCTTCCTCTGCGGTCATCTTTGCCGATGTGACGATCACGAAATAGCCGCACAGCCGGATCTCCCTGTTGATCACCTCGGCCTGCTCGATCCCTGACATGAACTTCTCATCTTCGAGCCCCTCGTGCCAGAACACAAGATCGAAGTATTTTTTATAATCCCCACCCGGATGGACAGGCTCGCCCATCAGCTCCCGGAGCTTTCGCCCCATCCGGTCTATCTTGTCTTCAAGTTTCTCCCTGTCGGAAGCTTTCCTTCCATCATCATAGTAGATATG
>JAUNJS010000010.1:0-16213 GCA_030533125.1 Eubacteriales bacterium
GGAATACAGAGGAGCAAAAGTTCGATGACGTGGCAATGCTCTGTCCGGAATACAGAGGAGAAAAATAACCAGGAGGTAAAAAATGGCAGGCACTATTCTTGATCGTCTTGAGGAATATACACAGAAGGATCCCCTTGCCCCGATTCTTTTCGATGAGACGTATACAAAGGGAATTACCTATCATCAGCTTGACGAGATGTCCGGCAGGGTCTACGCGTGGCTGAAGCAGGCGAGGATCGGGAGAGAGGATTTTGTCCTGATCAATCTGCCCCGCGGCGTGCTTCCGATTATTGCCATGATCGGTGTCTGGAAGGCCGGAGCGGCCTGGGCGCTGGTGGAAGACACTTATCCGGCGGACAGGATCCGCTTCATCCGGGAGGACTGCGGGTGTAAGACGGAGCTCAGCGCGGCGAACTGGCAGGATGTGATGTGCATGGAACCGCTCGCGGGGCATGTGCAGGCGGATCCCCATGACGCGGCTTACGCGGTCTACACCTCCGGTACAACGGGGAACCCGAAGGGCGTCCTGCACGAATACGGAAATCTGGAGAGGGCTGTTCTTTCAATCAGCGGCGGAGAACCTATGTTCTCGGAAAAAGACTGTATCGCGACGCTCTCTCCCCTGAACTTTGTGGCTTCCATTATCGTAATCCTGGCGACGCTGGACGTGTTCGGGGCGAAAAACTATATCGCGTCTTATGAAACAATCAAGAACACGGCTGCCCTCGCGAAGTTTTTTATCACGAAGAAAATCTCGATCACATTCCTCACGCCTTCTTATGTGAGGATGCTCGGGGGCAAAAAGACGCCGTTCCTGCGGATGCTGTTTGTAGGCAGTGAGCCGGCCAACAATACCTATGTGGAGGGGCTGGAGCTGGTCAACATCTATGCCTGCTCGGAGAGCGGCTTTGCCGTGGGGGTTTTCAGGATCGACAGGTCGTACAGCACCTGCCCTGTGGGCCGTCCGGTGGTGGATACGAAGATTATGCTGCTGGATGAAGACGGGAAGGAAGCGGCGGACGGGGAGACCGGGGAGATGGTCTTCGAGGATCCCTATGTGCGCGGCTACATCAATCTGCCGGAACAGAATAAGAAAGCCTTCATCGACGGTTATTTTCATACGGGAGATCTCGCGAAAAAAGATGAGGCGGGCAATTACATCATCCTCGGGCGCAGGGACGACATGATCAAGATCAACGGGAACCGGATCGAACCCGCGGAGATCGAAGCTGCCTTCAAAGCCGCGCTCGGCCTGCAATGGGCCGCGGTCAGGGGCTTTGAAGAGGGCGGCAAGAGCTTTTTGTGCGCGTATTACAAGGACGATGTCTCCTTTGACGCCAATGCCCTCCGCGGCGAGCTCGGCAGGAGGCTCCCGTACTATATGATCCCGGCGTATTTTATCAAAATTGACGAAGTCCCCCTGAAGGCGAGCGGCAAGCTGGACCGGAAGGCGCTTCCCCGCCCGGACGCGGGGAGCTTTCAGAGCGACTACGCGGCGCCGGAGACGGAGACGCAGAAGAAACTCTGCGAAGCTTTTGAAAAGGCCCTCGGCCTCGGGCAGGTCGGCATCCGCGACGATTTCTATGAACTCGGCGGGGATTCCCTGGCGGCCATCTCGCTGATCACGGAGTGTGATCTCCCGGGCCTGAGCTCGTCGGAGATTTTCCTCGGAAGGACCCCGGAAAAGATCGCGGAGCTCTATGAAAAGAAGATCGCGGAGAGCGGCGGGAAGACCGCGGACGAATGGAACGCGGAGTCGATCAAAGTGGCGCATCCCCTGACCGCCGAGCAGAATTATATGGTGAACTACCAGCTGTACACCCCCTTCTCCACGATGTACAACCTGTACACCATGATGAAGCTGGACAAAGAGCTCTACGACATGGAGCAGGCCTGCGAAGTCATGAGACAGGTGATCCTGGCGCATCCCGCCCTCCTGACGACCTATTACTGGAACGAAGACGGCGTGCTGCTGCAGAAATACACACCGGAAATCCTGGAGGAGCTCCATGTGGAGCATCTGACGGAATTCGAACTGAAATATGTGAAGGACACCCTCGTCTATCCCTTCAAGATCATAGGCGGCCGTCTGTTCCGCTGCAGGATTTTCGAGACCGAGAAGGCGGGCTATTTCTTCTTTGACGTCCACCATTCCATCTTTGACGGCACATCCTTCAAAGTCTTTATGGACAGTGTCGAGAAGGCGTTTACGGGGCAGCCGATCGCGCAGGATTATTATTATCTGATGCTGCGGGACCGCGAAAACGCCGTCCACACGGATTTTTATGAGGAGAGCCGCAAATACTTTGAGGACCGGTATGACGGGATCGAGTGGTCGGAGTACCCCTTCATCGACCACAGATCCAGAAGCAACGAGATGGGAGAGATCTTCGCGGAGCTGGAGATCGAACAGCCGCAGATGCAGGAAGTGGAGAATGCCTACCGCATCAGTCGGAACGAGTTTTTCATCACCGTCGCCGCGCTTGCGATCTCCATCTACAATAACCGGCAGGACATCAAGGTCTCATGGAATTACAACGGCCGCGAGAGCATGGAGTACATGTCCTCCATCGGCCTGCTGTTCCGGGAACTCCCGGTCGGAATCCGCTTCCGGCCGGAAAGGACGATCCGGGATGTCTTTGCGGATGTCCAGGACCAGGTGCGGAAGGGAATCGAACACGCCTGCTATCCCTATGTGGATCTCCACGGCGAGGTGGCGACCGGGGAAACCGCCTACCTCCTGTATCAGCAGGATCTGCGCGACACGGAGTCCCTGGAAGACGCCGGGATCGAAGTCATCGACGTGCGCCAGAACCAGGCCGCCTCGCAGACGATCCTGGATATGGAGATCCTCGACGGGTCAGACGGGCTGCAGCTCATGATCGACTTCTCCGCAAGCTGGTACAACGAAAAGAGCATGGGAAAATTCGCGCACATTTTCGCGGGCACGGCGCAGCTGATCGCGCAGCATGACGGGCAGGAAGATCTCACGATCAAAGAGATCACCCGCAGAATCCATAAAGAAGTGATCAGGGAAGCCATCGGGGAACGGATCTCGGACGAACGGCAGAAGCTCGGGACGATCGGGGAGAAAATCACCGAAGCGCCGCACAAACTCGGGAATACCGGCGCGGGAGCTCTCGACGGCCCTGACAGGCGCCTGGATTCCGACGAAAAAATCATCTCCGAGAGTCTGCACAAATACAGGAATGTCGGACAAAAAGCTTCCGGGGCTCTGCACGGGCTCAGGGACGGCGCGCAGAAAGCCTCCGAAACCCTGCACAGCCGCAATGTGATCAAGGAAAAGGTGAAGGAGGGCGGAACCCTCCTCAAGAGCTTTTCCACGAGGATCAGGAGGAAACGCTGACGCCGGTTGAAGACGCGGTTTCGCGGAGCAGGGAGAATACGGCTGTGCGCCGGCTTCTGTGAAAGATCCGCGCGCGCGCCCGTGCAAAAGCGGGGTGACAGGAAAGAGAGCAAGATGGGGTGAAAGCCCTGTGCGCGTGTCTGCGCATGCCGTGGCTGCAGGGATCCGGCAGCACGAAGAAGAAAGCCCCGCGCGCGAGCCCGCGCGGAAACGGGCGCTGATCGAATCAGGTGTGAACAGAAGGAGGTCAGGAGAACAGTCTCATGGCAGTCTACGACATCGAAAAATTCAGGAAGCGGATGCAGGATCTCACCGGACATAACAGAACGCTCACCGGGAAGGCCTGCTCCGACGCTCCGGCTGTAAAATGCCACAACGGGACTTTTGTGGGAACGGAAACGGACGGCGTCCGGTCCTACAAGGGGATTCCCTACGCGGTTCCGCCTGTCGGCGAACGCCGTTGGAAAGCCCCGGAGCCGGCCCCCGAAGATTCCGGGGTCTATGAGGCGCGCTATTTCGGGAAATCCTGCATCCAGACGGAAGCTGCTTCGGAGAGAGCTTCTCTGTACATGCAGGGTGAGGACTGCCTGACCCTGAATATCTGGACCTCCGCGGGGGAGGAAGAGTCCTCCGGGGGAAAGCCGGTCATGGTGTTCATCCACGGTGGGTCCTACGGCTGGGGCGGGACGGCGGACCCGCTGTACGACGGCCATAATCTCGTGCGCCGCAGGAGGAACGTTGTCCTCGTCACGATCAATTACCGAATCGGCCTCTTCGGTTTCATTGACTTTTCAAAGGTGCGGGGCGGGGAAGCCTACAGGGAGAGCGGCAATCTGGGCCTGCTCGACCAGATCTGTGCCCTCTCCTGGATCCGCCGGAATATCCGCGGCTTCGGCGGTGATCCCGGCAATGTGACCCTGTTCGGAGAATCCGCGGGGGCATCCAGCGTCTCGCTCCTTCCCCTGATCGATTCCGCAAAAGGGCTCTTCAGGAGGGTGATCGCCGAAAGCGGCTCCATCGCGTTTACCTACAGCAGGGAAGAGGCGCAGACGCTGACCGAAAAGCTGCTCGAGGAGACCGGCGCGTCCTGTATGGAGGAACTCGCCGCCCTGGATGAGGACCGAATCCGCGCCGTCAACGGGAAGCTCAACGACCACGCTGTTTTTCCTGTGCGGGACGGGATTGTCCTTCCGGAGGACCTCTATGAAGCCTACCGCGCGGGGAGAGGGTCCGGGGTCGACATGCTGATCGGCACAAACGCCGACGAGACCAGATACTGGATCGGGGAGATGGGAGGCTGGGTCAATTACTGGTGCGCGGCGCCGGTTTTTGTCCGGAGCATCATCCATGGATTCAGAGAAGAGGACAGGCCGCTGGCGGAGGCGTTTCTGACGCTTCAGAAAGGCAGCGCGGTCCACAGGGCCACGGAATTCTTTAATGAACTGATCTTCCGCGTGCCCTCGATCGCCCAGGCTTCTTTTCATGCCGGAAACGGCGGAAATACCTACATGTACTACTGGACGAAAAAATCCGCCATCCCGCACTTCGGCGCCTGTCACGCGGTGGAGCTCGCTTACGTCTTCGGCAATCTCGAAGAGACCATCTACACGGGAAAAAAGGCGGACAAAAAGCTCTCGGATACCGTCCAGGATATGTGGGTCCGCTTTGCGGCGGCCGGAAACCCCGGGACAGAAGAATATCCGTGGGAAAAGTACGAAGCATCCGGCCGGATGACCATGCTGCTCGGCGATGACATCCGCATGGTCTCCGACCCGTTCAAAGAGAACCGCGTCCTGATCGAGCCGCTGCTCGTCTACCGCTACAACGGAAACTATGACCAGACCGGGATGGTCGTCAAATATCTGAAAAAGGCGGCAGGACAGACCGCCCTGCGCCTGGTACTCGCGGGGACCGCGGCGGTTTCCGTCAACAGACTCTTAAGCCGGCGCAAATAGGCCTGGCGGGTCCGCAAAGCTTACGCATACCGGACAAAAAAGGACCGGCCCTGCAAATGTCAGGGACCGGTCCTCTTGCGTTTTATATTGTTTCAGCCCGGCGCAGTATCCCGTATGATCAACTGCGGTTTAATGAGGCTGTGCTCCGGCCGGATGACGCAGGACGGGTTTTCCTTGCGCGCGTGGATCTGCCGGTTCAGAAGCGTCATTGCTTCGTTTACAATAAGGTCGAACTGTTGACCGACGCTGCTGAGGGGGAGGACAGCCTCGCGGGCGATGGGGGAATCGTCAAATCCTACGATGCGATAGTCCTCCGGCAGACAGCCGTGTTTCCGGAACAGACAGTTCAGCATGATGTTCGCGAGAACATCGTTGCTGCAGAAAATGCCCTTTCTTTTTCCTTCGTATCTTTCAGTAATGCAGTTCAGCGCGTCCACCGAAAACCGGTGCATCATTTCATAAGAAAAAACCGAGTCCCGGAAAACGGCATCGTGCTGTATTCCGGCTTTTTTGCATGTGTCCAGAAATCCTCTGTAGCGGTCAAAGGAAGGTACGATCTGTCTGGAGTCCGTGCTGACGTAGATGAGCAGGTCGCATTGATTCCGGATCAGCAGTTCCGCCGCCATGACGCCGCCGCTGTAATTGTCTGTGTTGACGCTGCTGATAAAACGGTCTTCTCTTTCTATGACAACAGTCGGGATTCCGTAGGAAGCGAGCTCTTCCGAAGAAATCATGTGGCTGAGGATGATAAGTCCCTCGATCTGGTAACTCAGAAGTTCTTTGATATACCTCCTCTCCGAAACCGGATCCGCGCCCCCCGAAAAAACGAGAAACTTATAGTCAAAATGATCATAGGCATGCAGGAACCGGTCCAGCATATAGGAGTAAAAGCTCATGAACATGTGCGGAACGATCAGGCCGATGATTTCGGTCTCTCCCCTGGCAAGGATCAAAGGGGATTCCATGAAAAGAAACACCATGTCCTATAAGGTAAAGCAGTTTCTGATGTTTGCAGGACCTACTACCGTTCTTTTCTTCTGCGTTATGGTTATCCCGTTTATATACGGTATTTATCTGACGTTTACCAGCTGGGACGGTGTGTCCAAGGTGAAACCGCTCGTCGGCCTTGCCAATTATGCGGCCGCTTTTTCGGACGCGGATTACTGGCATGCGCTCGGACGGACTGCGATCTATTCACTGTTTTCCGTTGTTCTCATCAATATCGTCGCGTTTGCGCTGGCATATCTTGTGACAAGCGGCATCAAGGGACAGAACTTTTTCCGCGCAGGCTTCTTTATCCCGAACCTGATCGGCGGTATCGTACTCGGATATATCTGGAAATTCGTTTTTAACCGCGCGTTTGTGGCGATTGCGAACAGCATCGGCTCAGGCACGTCAAATTCGCTGCTTTCAACCACCAACGGTGCGATGTTCTGCCTGATCCTTGTTTCGGTCTGGCAATACGCAGGCTACATGATGCTGATCTATGTCGCCGGTTTTATGAGCGTATCGGACGCGTTGAAAGAGGCGGCCATGATCGACGGGTGCACGCCGGCCCAGGCAATGTGGAATGTGACAATTCCGCTGATGCGCGCGTCTTTTGTTCAGTGCATCTTCCTCTCCATCACAAGATGCTTCGTTGTCTACGATGTGAACCTGTCCCTGACGAAGGGCGAACCTTTCGGTTCCTCTGTCATGGCGGCCATGCATGTCTATAATCAGGCCTTCACATACAAGAACTACGGACTGGGGCAGGCGGAAGCGCTGATTCTCTTTGTGATCTGTGCGATCGTAGGCGTCACGCAGGTTTACATCGGTAAGAAAGGGGAGGTGGCCGCGTAATGACCGAAAACGAAAAAGCCGCAAGAAAAAAGAAAATCATGAAGGTGATCATGTGGGTCGTGCTTCTTATTCTTTTTATCTGCTTTATCGCACCTTTTATCCTTGTTGTGATCAATGTTTTTAAGACGAAAGCGGATATCACTTCAAACCCCCTGTCCCTGATCGGGAAACACGGATTCACTACGAAAAACTTTCCGGAAGCCATGAAGAAGATGAACTTCTGGAGGGTGTTCACTAACTCCGCCATCATTACCATCTGCTCCACCGCGCTCACGATCCTCGTCTCCTCGATGGCATCTTTTGTGATCGTGCGCAATCAGAAATGGATCGCGTGCGCCCTGCTGTTCTCGGCGATGGTCGCATCGATGGTCATTCCTTTCCAGGTTCTGATGGTTCCGCTGGTCTCTGTGTACGGAGGAACGCTCGGCGTACTGAACCACAGGCTCACGCTGATCTTGATGCACACCGGTTTTTCCGTATCCATGGCGACCTTTATGTTCCACGGGGCGATTCACACGAACATCCCGCTGGAACTGGAAGAGGCGGCGCTGATCGACGGCTGCACGCGCTGGCAGACCTACTGGAAGATCGTTTTTCCTCTGCTCAAGCCGACGATCGCAACGGTTGCGATCATTGACGCGATGGCGTTCTGGAACGATTACCTCCTGCCCAGTCTTGTGCTCACCAAAAAAGAGCTGTACACAATCCCGATCGCGACGCAGGCTTTCTACGGCACGTACTCAACGGATATCGGTCTGGTCATGGCCGCGCTGCTGCTGGCTATGCTGCCGATCCTGATTCTGTACGTCTTCCTGCAGAGATATATCGTGGAAGGTGTTACATCCGGCGCAGTCAAGGGTTAAAAAGAATCTTGCCCCGGCATGCTGTCCTGCGGACAGCGAGGGGAAAGAAATGAAAATGCAGGGGGATCAGCCCCTGCATTTTCATTTGATTATCATCCGTATCAATCTATGTTCGTATCGCGGATACGCTTTATCGAAGTACTTTTTTCGTGTGCTTTATCAGCGGTTTTTATCGATGCGCTTCATCGAAGTGCTCTATCGGCAGGCTTTATCGATGCGCTTCATCCAAGTGCTTTATTTGTGTGCTTTATCAGTGCGCTGCCGCACCGGGAAGCGCTCCGGCATGAGGGAAAGCTGCAGGGGGGTAAGTTATGTGGGATAAACTAAGTGCTGTATTTGATCTGGAAAATCCGCTCATGCGGGCGCTCGGGACAGCAGGGGATCTGATCATGCTCAACGCGGTGACGCTTCTGTGCATGCTTCCTGTTGTCACATACGGAGCGTCCCTGACGGCGAGGGACGATGTTCTCTGGCATATGGTAAGGGGGGAGGAATCGTATATTGTCAGATCCTTTTTCAAGTCTTTTAAAAAGAATCTGAAACAGGGATCCTTGATGGGGATCCTTTTTCTTGCGGCAGGCATGCTCCTGGTTCTGGAATACGAGATGATCCGCGCGATACCGGCGATGCATTCTCCGCTGTTTTATGCTATGATAATCATCATCGCGGGATTTGTACTTGCAGTAGGTATTTACTCGTTTGCGCTCCTGTCCCGCTACGAGAATACTGTTCCGAACACAATAAAAAACGCGGCGGTTCTGGCGCTCGCCTTTTTCCCGAGGACTGTGGCGATGCTTCTCATTGTTGTCGGATTCTGCTTTTTGTATGCTGCGTTTTTTCAGTTTTTATTTCCTCTTCTTCTCCTTATGGGGATCACTTTCCCGGGGTATTTGTGCGCTTTGTTCTATGACCCGGTTTTTGTCAGAATTGATGGAAGGGACGAAAAGCAGGCGGAAGAGGACGGCCATTCAACAGGGGGTTAAAAGTATTATAATGAATAGGTATTCTTTGGAAGAAACAAGGCGTTATGAAAGTCAGGCGGCAGCAGCCATTCCGGAGACGCTGCGCCCCGCATATCATCTGACGGCTCCTTCCGGGTGGCTGAATGATCCGAACGGCTTTTCAAGGTATCGGAACCGCTACCATTTGTTTTTTCAGTATTATCCCTATGCCGCCCATTGGGATCAGATTCATTGGGGCCATGCGGTCAGCGACGATCTGCTGCGTTGGGAGTATCTGCCCGCCGCGCTCGCGCCTGACCGGGATTATGACCGGACCGGGTGTTTTTCCGGCAGCGCGATCGAGCTGGAGGACGGCAGGCATCTTCTGATTTATACCTCCGCCCGCGCAGAAGAGCAGACCGACCATACGGTCCGTGAGATTCAGACGCAGAGCATCGCCGTGGGCGACGGCATAAATTATGAAAAAGTGTCTGAAAATCCTGTCATTGATTCCGCGATGCTCCCGGAGGGAGGAAGCCGGTTCGATTTCCGCGATCCATTTATTACAGAGCGCCCCGGCGGCGGCTTTTACTGCTATCTGGCCGGCAGAGATGCCTCCGGAAGCGGGCAGGTCCTGCTCTACGAGAGTGACAACGGATTTCAGTGGAAGTACGTCAGGGTACTGGTCCGCAACGAGAACCGGTACGGCGTGATGTGGGAGTGTCCGAATTTCTTCCCGCTCGACGGAAAGCATGTGCTGATCGTCAGCGCGATGGATATGCTGCCGAAAGGATTTGATTATCAGGGAGGCAACCAGACGCTGTGCCTGACCGGCAGCCTGGATGAGAAAACGATGGCCTTTACGGAAGAAGACTGCATGACGGTGGATCACGGCATTGACTTTTACGCACCGCAGACAGTTCAGGCTCCTGACGGTCGTCGGATCATGATCGGGTGGATGCAGAATGTGGACGGATTTTCGATCCGGGAGCCCGATGCGCCGTGGGCCGGCCAGATGAGCGTTCCCAGAGAGCTGCGTCTGCGCGGCGGCAGGCTGTGTCAGTGGCCGGTCAGGGAACTGGACGCGTATCATGTTCATAAAAGAGAATATAAAGACGTCGTTGTTGCCGGTCCGGTTGAAAAGAGCGATGCGGGGTGGGAGGAAGGTTCCCGGGAAGGCGCTGTCTGCGCGCTGGACGGGATCAATGGACGTGTTCTGGACATGACGCTCCGGATCCGGCCCGCTGGAGAGACGATCTACCGCGCGTTTGAAATGCGGTTCGCGCAAAATGATGAATTCTATACTGGCCTCCGCTTTGTGCCGGAGACGGCGGTCCTCGAGATCGACCGCACCTTCTCCGGAACAAGACGCGCGATCCTGAACCGGGCGCAGTGCCGGATCGACACGGATGTATCCGATCTGCATCTGAGGATCCTCCTCGACCGGTACAGCGTTGAAGTCTTTGTCGAGGACGGACGCCGGGTCATGACAGCGACCATGTATACAGAAGAGAGCGCCGGCCGCATTACCTTTCACGCGGAGGGTACCGTAAAAATCGATGTCACGAAATATGATTTGAAGCTTCCGTCTTTCCCGGAGGCAGGCGCATAAAGCGGGGCGGCAGTGCCTCCCGACCTTCCGGGAACTGCGGCCGGGAGGCTGCTCCTGTTCCTTTCTCTGAAAACAAGAACTGGTGTTATCTGTTCACGCCCCGCGGAGGGTGTGAAAGTGTAATGCCGCAGAACCCGGATTTTTGCGCGAAAAAGCCGCGCATAAACATCCAGTGTTTCGAGAAGGTCTGAATTATATCGGACTGTCAATGCGTCTGGCAGAATCAAAACGATAGAGGTTGTTCTTCTCTCCGGTATCTCGTATAATAGTACCCGTGTGATAATATCGTAAGCACTCGATCACGATATTGAGAGGACGGATATCTTGCGATGGAACAGATTGAACAGTTTTTTGCGGCGCACTGGAAGGAAACCCTTTTGCTGCTGGCCTCGATCTTTCTGATCCGGGTCGTGAAGTTTCTTCTTCGTATGGGGAGGAGGCGCAAGGAACTCCGAAAAGAGAAAGAGCTGGAGGCAATCGCGTGGAGAGATAAGCAGCTGGACGATGAGATCCTCAATCCGGAAAGGCGGGAGGGGGACGTGACGGAACAGAAGCGCCCGTATCAGGTATTTTATACCGATAAGGGCGCTCCCGGCAGGAAAGGGAATAGGGACGGAGGACATTTGCGGGGGAGGATTCCGGGAGGATCACGTTCTCCCGGAGCGGCTCCGAATCCGGATGCCCTGCTGAAAGTGACGGAAAAGACCAGATTGTCCCGCAAACTATATACTTACAGGAACAGCGAGACTATGCGGGTCGGAAATCAGTACGGGAATACAGGCATTCTGGCCGAAGGTTCTGGGGACGCCATTCTGTATTTCGAAATATTCTCTCATGAAGGTCAATTCTATATAAGATCCACCGGCAGCGTACCGGTCACGGTTATTCGCGGCGGCAGTCGAAAAGAGCTTGGCGGCCCTGCTGTTTTGCTGCGCGAAAATGATATGATCACTGTTTTGGACAGAGTGTACGAGATTGGATTTATTCAATAATCCGATCGCAATTCACCGGAAAACTGTCTTTTGGTTTTGCCGCCTTTCGCGGAAATCATTCTGTTGATTATTGCTGTTTTTCGGAAACGCGCCGGCAGGCGCGGAAAAGATGTATCCTGGCGGGAGGATGAAGCCGGACAGATACAAAGAGGTCAGCCATGAGCATAGTATTGATGATTTACAGCCGCAGCGCGTGCAGGGAATATGTTCTTCCCGCAATCCATAACGAGGAGTTTTTCCTCGCGATCGACAGCGCAGTTTTCGGGCTTGGAATCGATTCTTCCATTCATCTGGAGGAGGCGCGGGGGAAATGGTTTTTCCTGTCAGAGGAAGGCTGTGAGGTATACAGTGCGGAGGAATCCACCGGTCGAAGGCGGGATGGCAGCCGGAAAGTTCCCGGGCAGACGGACACAGAAGAAGAGACCGGACCCCGGCTTCTCGGCAGCCCGGTTCACAGCGCGCGTCCGGATCGCGTACAGCTTCTCAACGGGGCAAATTATATGCTGGATCTGGGAGGAGAGAGACTGGCGGTGATCGTCCGTTTCAAGGAAACCTCCTTTGTAAGCTATAAAAAATACCTGCTGAGCGCCGCCACGGAGATCTCAATCGGAAGGTCCCCGGGCAATATGATCCAGTATTCCTACAGCTACGGGGGAAATCAATACATCGGACGCAGTATGGCAGTCATACGCCTGAAAAGAGACGCGGCTCTGCTGATCGATGAAAACAGCAAGAACGGTCTGTATGTCAATGACCATCGCGTGAAAGGATCACATTCTCTTCAGTTCGGGGATCACATCCATATCTGGGGGCTGGACATGGTGTACCTGGGAAGGGTGTTGGCCATCCGCGATGAAGAGGAGCTGAAGGTCAATACCGCGTATCTAAGGCCCTGTATGCCTGAAACAGAACAGAGAAGGCAGGAGAAAGCACATAAGGGAGAATCTTCCCGGATCCCCGGGACGCCCGCTGCGATGTCCGGCACAAATGCCGCGTCCGGAGAGAGACCTGAACCGTCGGGAGAGCATAGGGATCTGCCGGCACAGCCGGAGGATGCGGTTCCCTACAAACGAGTAGTTTACCACCGGGCGCCCCGCAGTATGGAAGCCATAGATACGGAAAAAGTGGAGATCGAGCAGCCGCCTTCGAAAAGGGAGGCTGCGGATCCAAATCTGCTGCTCACGATCGGACCGTCCATGACCATGGCGGTTCCGATGGCCCTGGGCAGCGGTCTGGCTATTCTGGGGACCAGGATGAACGGCGGCACGGCGAGTCTGTTCATGTACACCGGAATCATCACAGCGATCGGAGCGGCATTGATCGGCGCATTCTGGGCGCTGATGAATCTGAATTACAGCCAGAAAAAAGTGAAGCAGGAAGAGGTCCACCGCTTTGAGGCCTACAGCGAATACCTGATCCGCTGTTCGGACAGGATCAAACACAGCTATGTCGGTAATGCGGAGGCGCTTCGCAAAATGTACCCGACCGCCGCCTTCTGTGTGACTCCGGAGATGGAGGCGCAGAACCTGTTGTGGGGCCGAAACAGCACGCACGCGGACTTTCTGGCCCATAGGATCGGTATCGGAGACATCCCCTTTCAGGTGCCGATCGACGTACCGAAGGAACGCTTCACGCTGATGGACGATTCCCTCAATGAAAAGCCAAGGCTGATCCGGGACAGCTACCGGACGCTTCACGATGTGCCGATCTGCATCGACCTTCTGCAGGAGAATATCATCGGCATTGTCGGAGGCCCGGGGAAAGCCGGCGCCTACGAGGTGTTTTACGATCTGGTCGCGCAGATCGCGTCGCAGAACAGCTACACGGATGTTAAGATGGCATTCCTTTTCTCCGGAGAAGGTGACCATGAGCAGGGCAGGGAGAGATGGGACTTTCTGCGCTGGCTCCCCCACACCTGGTCCCAGGACCGCAGAATTCGCTATTTCGCCTCCGGACAGAGTGAGATCGCGGATGTGCTGTATGCGCTTTCCAGGATTCTCCGCGACAGGAGCGAGAGGCGGAATGGAACTCCCGTGACCGGGGAAAAACACATCTATAAACCACATTACGTTCTTTTCGTCGAGGACGGCTCCATCCTCGAAGGGGAGCTGATCAACACCTTTCTCACCGACCGGGACGCGGACCTCGGGGTCACGCTCGTCCTGTTGGCGGAAAGCTACGAGGAGCTGCCCAATACCTGCGAGTGCATCATCGGAAACGAGGATGGTTTCAGGGGTCTGTACCGCGTCCGGGAGGGCACCCGGGAGAAGATCGAATTCGATTCTGTGAGTCCCGAGGCGCTGAACAGATTCGCGCGGCATCTGTCTAACCTGGAGGTCAACGAGGTGGAGACCGGCGGGGATATTCCCGGCTCCATCACCTTTTTCGAGATGTACGGCATCACAAGGCTGGAAGAACTCGGTGTCGTGGACAGGTGGCGCAAAAACAGGACATATACTTCCATGCGCGCCCTCGTGGGGCACATGGCCGGCGGCGCGCCCTGTTATCTTGACGTACATGAAAAATATCACGGCCCCCACGGCCTCGTGGCGGGCACAACAGGATCCGGTAAGTCCGAGACCCTGCAGACCTATATTCTGTCGCTGGCCATCAACTTCAGCCCCGACGACGTGGGTTTTTTCCTGATCGACTACAAAGGCGGCGGTATGGCCAATCTGTTCGAGGGCCTTCCTCATCTGATGGGGACGATCTCCAACCTTTCCGGAAATCAGGTTACCAGGGCCATGGTTTCGATCAAGAGCGAAAACAGGCGCAGGCAGAGACTTTTCAACGAGAGCGGCGTCAACAACATCAATGCCTACACCCAGCTGTATAAGAACGGCGAGGCAAAGGTTCCCGTCCCGCACCTTTTCATTATCATCGATGAATTCGCCGAACTGAAGCGGGAACAGTCCGATTTCATGAAGGAGCTGATCAGCGTCGCACAGGTGGGGCGCAGCCTCGGCGTGCACCTGATCCTGGCGACGCAGAAGCCGGCCGGAACCGTGGACGACAACATCTGGTCCAACTCCAAGTTCCGCCTCTGCCTGCGTGTGCAGGAAAGGCAGGACAGTCTGGATATGCTGCATAAACCGGATGCCGCCTATCTGACGCAGGCGGGACGGTGCTACCTGCAGGTCGGCAACGACGAGCTGTATGAGCTCTTCCAGTCCGGTTGGAGCGGAGCGGTCTATGACGAGACGGACGCCAATGCCCAGCGGACGCTGGCAACCATGCTCACCGGCACCGGCAAGGCGGCCCTGATGGGAAGCTATGTCAAGCGGCGCCAGAAGGAAATCCAGAAGGAGAGGTGGATCGCGGGTCTTCTGGAGATCCTGGACAGGTGCGCGGCGCAGTCCACGCGCGAACCGGCACATGACCGCAGGAACACGGCAGGGATCCCCGGGGACTCGGATGAAGGCGGAAGCCTGTTCATGGACCGTTATTTCCAGATGCTTGGAGAGGAAGGTGTTGATTATCCGGACAATGAGTTCAACCGCAGGGCGGTCGCTTTCCTCATGCGGATGAACCGGCTGCAGGCGGCGCAGAACCTGAACTGGAAGCGGCTCTCCACGACGGAAAGGGCGAGGGTTCTTCTGGAACTGGAGCGCGGGCAGAAAAGCCGTCTTCCGGAGCAGAAGGACAGGACCCAGCTGGACGCGGTCATCGAATACCTTGCCCAGACCGCGGAAGCCGAAAGGTACGAAAAACCGCAGAAGCTCTGGCTGCCGGTTCTTCCGTCTGTTCTCCCGCTGGACGCACTGGTTTCCCTGGACGAATCTGCGGACTTCCCGGAGGTTTCCGCGGGCTTTGACGGGAAAAGATGGCCTGCCCGGCCCGCAAAATGGGCGCTCCGTGCGCGGATCGGCATGTACGATGATCCCGCGAACCAGGCACAGGAAGCCCTGGAGATCAGCTTTACGGAGTCCGGCAACATAGCAGTCTGCGGCATCCAGGGATCCGGGCGTAGTACCGCGCTGCAGACGATTCTGTATAGTTTTGCCTGTAGTTATTCCCCGCAGTACCTCGGTTTTTATATCCTGGACTTTTCCAGCAGGATGCTGGCCTGTTTTGAAGAGGATCCCCATTGCGGCGGTGTCTTGTACGAGGAAGACATCGAGAATGTGAACAAGTTTTTCAATATGATCGCAACGGAGCTGAAACGGCGGCGTGAGCTGTTCAGCGGAGGAAATTACTATCAGTATGTGATGAAAAACGGCGTATCCGTACCCGCTCTCATTATCGCCATCGATAATTACGCGGGATTCAGGGAGAAGACGGGAGGAGCTTATGACGAGAGGATGATGCAGCTCACCAGAGACTGCAACGCCTGCGGAATCTATTTTCTCCTGAGCGCGGCGGGTTACAACAAGGATGAGATCCCCAATCGCATGCATGACAACATTCACTATACAATTGCCCTGGAAATGCTGGATCAGTTTGCCTATGGAGACGTCCTCGGCGTCATGCGCGTGCAGCTCCTTCCCGAGAACGGAATTCCGGGACGCGGTCTCGTGCCGGTAAGCGGTGGTATTCTGGAGTTTCAGATGGCGGTCGCCGCGGATGCCGGGGATGACTATCAGAGGGGCGAACTGCTGGAGGACCGGTTCAGACGGATGGCGGCAGCCTGGCAGGGACAGA
>JAUNJS010000010.1:16223-23760 GCA_030533125.1 Eubacteriales bacterium
CGGCTGGAGTGAGCCTTCACCCGAGGACAATCAGGATCCCCCGGATCCCGGCGAAACCCACCTGGGAGATCTTCGAATCCACAGGGGAAGTTCGGGAACTCGCAAAGGACGGCAATCATCTGCCCCTTGGATATATGGAGCAGACGGCTGAGATCTACGGGATCGATCTTCGCCGGACCTACACCTGGCTCGTTCAGGGCTGGAATAAAATCGAACGCAGAAACGTTTTGCAGCTCCTTGCGAAGAGCGCAGCTCTGCGGGGAGGCCTTGTTACGGTTGTGGAGCCTGAAGAGACGCAGTGGAGGGGGTTCGCGCAGTCCGAAGGCTTTGAATATCTCAGCGGCTTCGAGGCCTTCAACGAATTCTTCGAAAAGACCTTCATTCCCGACTTTGTGTCCCGCAACAAGGTCAAACAGGAGTGCCTGAAAAAAGATTATACGGAGGAAGAGATCTATCGGAGGATGGCGCAGGAGCCCGCGAGGTACCTTGTGATTACGGATCTGTGTCAGTTCGCGAAGATGCTGCACACCGACGACCGCAGGGTTGCCGAGGGAAGAATGAAGAATCTCTTCGAGAAGGGCTTCCTGCACAACATTTATGCCATTGCCGGAATGAACCCGGACGACCGAAAAGATATCCTTGACAGTACTGTCTTTAAGGCATTCACGGCGCGGAGGGAGGGCATCCACCTCGGCGGGCGGATCAACGACCAGAGAATCTTCGAATTCCCGACGATGCCATTCTCAGAGAAGACTGCTCCCGAGAAACCGGGGCACGGTGTGACCGCGCCTACTGAGACCGAAGACTGGCACCGGATCGTGCTGCCCATCGCCTGACTGGGCCCGGTGTCCGGAACCGTCCTCTCCGTCGCACGACAAGGTTATGTGTCCGGACCGGCTGCCTGCTGCCCGGCGGGTATTCTTCATCCGCAGCAGCCCTTTCCTTCGGCTTTGTTCTGAACCGGAGTATCCGTGCGGACGGGCAAAACGTTAAACAGCCATGCAGAGGTTCCCCGGCTGTACCGAAGAGTAAAAAACGGGAGAAACAGATGATCACGGTGCTCTCTTATCTGGAAAAAATGAAAAACATTTCCCTCCTGCAGGAGGAATTCCATTCCCAGGCGGCCTTCCACTCCGAGGAGGACTGGAAATACCTGCTCTATACAAAAATGGAGGAGCTTCGGGAGGCTCTGAAGCTGGAACCGGTCCTCGACATCCTCTGCTGGAACGTCAGCGGGAAACCCGCGCTCCGGGAACTGGAGAACGCCAGGAAAAGGTACCGGGAGGCTTTTCTTCTGCTTATCGCGGACAGCGGTATTTCTCCCATGGAGTATTTGCGGCCTTCTATCATGCCCACGTCGCTTCTTCTGCAGCCTTTCGGTCAGGCACAGTGCCGCCAGGTTCTCGATGAGCTGGTGGGGAGCTACTGCCGTCAGTTTCGGGACAAAGAGGACGAGGATACCTTTTTGATCGAGACACGGGAGGAACGTCAGAGGGTGCCCCTCTCCCAGATCTGTTTCGTGGAGGCGCGGGACAAAAAGATTTACATCTGCACCCGCAGCGAATCCTTCGGCTTCTACGAGACCATCGACCACATGGCGGAGCTTCTGCCGGCGCATTTTATGCGGTGCCACAGGAGTTTCATCGTCAACATGAAAAAAGTAAAAAAACTCCATCTCTCCGAGGGGCTCATCGAGATGGAAGACGCGGAGACCGTGCCGCTGTCCCGCAGTTACAAAAAGGCCGTAAGGGAGTATGTCTCGGGCTGACCGGAAAACACGGACACAGTGACTCTGTCTCCCGGCTGCAGATCGTCTGTCATGGAGTACAGCGCAGGCTGTCCGGAAAGCGCGGAACCGGGTTTGTGACAGCCTTGCAACAGGCAGGCTGTCACGGGGATGCGGGCCGGAGCGGCATCTGAAACTACTCGATCCGCGGTGCGCCGGATAAAAAAAGAGGATTGTAAAAGAACATGGCGACACTGGAAATCATAGAAGGAGCAGAGGTCGAACACGGCTTTTCGGCAGTACAGCTCATCCTGCTCATGGAGCTGGCGGACGCGGAAAATGTATATACCTATCCCCTCCCGGAAGACGAGGACATCACCGACGAGCACTATATCCTCGCGATGCAGGACCTGATGAGACGAGGACTCGTGGAATTTGAAGGATTCGAGGAGATCGAGGAAGAAGAGGAAGCCCCCGAGGGAAGGAATACGTGCCGGACGCAGCCGGAAGACGTCTCTTCCTCTGATCGCATGCACAGCGGCAGCGGCCCGGAGCAGGCAGAAGGCGGATCGCCCGCGTACAGGCTGTCCGCAGCGGCCCGCACCCTATTATCCCCCATGTTTGGAGCTTCCGGCATGCTGGAAGCCGTTTCTGCCTGGGAGGGGACCATCCCCATGCTGATCTACCGCGGGGGCGGCACCGCTTGTACGGCATCTGTGTGGGACGGGATCAGCGGATACATCGGGATCAGCCGCATGGATGCCGCGGAGCTCGCGCAGCGGCTGGAGGATGCCGGCTTCCTGCCGGGACAGCCCTTCGATACGGTGCGGGAGGCGCGTAAGGCGCTCCGCTATGATGACCGGACACGGGAAAACCTCGCCCGGATCATGGAAGGCATGACCTGCTCCACGCAGGATCCAGCCGTATTTTGGGCAATGCAGGAGAACGTCCGATGTGTGCTGCGCCCGGTCAGTCTTTCCGGCGGGATTCCGGACGATTCCGGACGCCTCTGCGTTTTCCTGGAGACGGAGACCGAGTCCTGGATCCTGATGGAGGGCATACCCTGCGCTGCGGATCCGGAATCTGCCGAAAAGGTGCGCAGGGGGCAGAAGGGGCGCACCATTATCCCCGACTCGCTGGAGGCAAGAGCCGGAATCTGGCGGGAGCTTTTATAACCGGACAGCAATAACCGGCCGCAGGACGGGTGGAATGCCGGTTTACACGCGGAAATAGAGTTCCTGCGCAGAAATGTGTGTAATATTAAGGAGAGAAAAAATGATAATGGCGGACGTGTACGTACCTTCGATCGGAAGGCAATATGACTTCAGCCTGGACGAGCAGGCGACCATCGCCCATCTGATCCCTGAGATCGCGGAGGTCATCTGCCAGAAGGAGAACTGTACCCTGGGAGGAGATCAGGAGGAACTGATGCTCTGCCTCATGGACAGGCGGTTGATCCTGGACAGGAAAAAGAGCCTGAGCAGCTACCGGATCGGGAACGGCTCCAGCCTGCTGCTGGTATAGGACATCGGCAGCATGGTTTCGCAGGAAAGGAATTATGCGTACGCGTAGGATTAACGAACGAGGCGGCGCGGATGTGCGGCTGTTATAAATCACACTGCAGCCGGCCCCGGGTGTTTTTCCGCGTCATTCGCGCAAATCCCCGGGTTAAACGTGCATCTTGTCAGGAAACAATGCTTTTCATCAGTATTCTCCTTGAAGTAGAAGGGTGCATGGTACTATGTCAGTGTCACAGGATAAGTGACAGATACGGACGGAAAGAACCGGCGGAGGAGAAAGGACTTGCAGGATGATGTTCAGATTTGAATCCCGGGCTTTCAGACAGACGACGGACCTGCTGCAGACAGTATGCGGGGAATTCGATGAATACGAGGAGAGAATCCGGGACCTGTGCCGGAAATGGGAGCGCAATCCGGATATGCCGGCCCCCAGGGAGCGTCTCCGGACGACGCTGGGGAACCTCGAGAAAAGGGAGACATCCCTGAATCTTCTGCGCAGGAAGCTGGAGACGACGGCAAAGATTTATGAGGATGCGGAACAGAGGATTCTGGATGACGCGGAGGAAAAGGGCATTGTGCGGGAATCGGCACAGGGTTCCGGCGGACAGGGCGCAGAGACAGACGCAGAGTTGTTTTCACCCGGGTTCATAGACACAGACCTGACTCTCATTGGAAAATGCCTGGATGCCTCTGAACTGCTCAGAATCACGATTCGGAAACTGTTCCCGAAATACCCTCCTTTCCGTTGGATATGGCCGTTTATCTTACCGCGGTTCTTGATTGTTCCGCACACGATTCCGTTTATCCTGATTCCCCCGGGGCCTGACTACAGGCCGCGCCCGCCCAGGCCGTTCATAATCTGGCCGCCGAGGAGGCCGGGATACATAAGCATCTTCGACTTCCGCAAACATATCCGCTATGATCCGGAGAGCAGAAAGATCCGCTTTCTGATGCAGGACGGCCGGCTGGCGGGGGAGATCCGGCACCCTGAGATAAAGGCCGACCCGATCACATCGGCTTCGAGACGGGAGAGACGCTCCAGGATCAGGACCCTTTTCGGGGCTTAAAAAAGAAGCACTGAAGGAGTTTATGGGCGAAAACAGAGCGTTACAACAGAATGGAACAATAATAAATCACGGGAATAGAGCGCGGATATAGAGCGGATCCTGGGACACTGTGGAGGAACATCGATATGGCAATCAAAGAAATAGAGCAGAACACGGATTTGCTGTCGGACGACATCATTCGGCTGGAGGAGGCGAAGGACGCCCTCGAAAGCGCGGTCGACGCGATGTTCGACGCAGTCAAGAACCTCGATACCATGTGGAATGGCCCGGCCAATGCAGCCTTCAATGCCCAGTTTCAGGCGGATTACCAGACCTGCAGGGAAATGAACAGGACACTGGGGCTTTTGATTGAAAAGCTCAGGAACGCCAGGTCCGAGTACGACAAATGTGAGTCCGAAGTAGAGAGCCTCATCCGGGAGATCCGGATCTGAGCGGGAAAGGAGAAATAAAAATGGCTATCAGCGGAAACGTAACCATCAATGTAAATGACGAATCCCTGCTGGGGGCAGCTTCAACGCTCAAGGAAAGGATCCGGAATATGCAGGAGTCCTATGCGAATGTCATGGAGATCGTGCAGAACACCTCCAGGTACTGGGTCGGCCTGGCGGGCGATGAGCACCGCAGCGCCTTCCAGGAACAGCAGGACGAGATCGACCATATCCTGGCGAGGCTCTCCGAGCACCCAGACGATCTTCTCACAATCGCCGGAATTTACGTGGAAAAGGAAAAAGAGGCAGAGGAGATCAGCAGAACGCCTGTCACGGAAGTCATCTTCTGAGGAAAGACACATCCGGTCAGGGCGCGGCATACAGCTGCAATTCATCAGGAAAAACCGCATTCTGTCAGGCATTCCCCCCTGCCGCGCAGGCAGGTGGCAGAATATAGACACAGACGGGAACACAATTACACAGGCGCCGCAGGACGGCGCGGAAAGGACAAAACCATGGCAGTTATTTTCAAAGTAAATCCCGCACAGCTCCTCCAACAGGCGGAAGAACTCCGGTCCCTGAACGACCGTTTCAAGACGGAGGTACAGGCAATGACCGAAAAGGAAGAAGCCCTTTCCGGCATGTGGGAGGGCGAGGCCAGGAACGCGTTCCACAACGCCTATGCATCGGACGCGCAGCAGTTCCAGGCTTTTTATAACAGTATCAATCGGTTCATCCAGGCGCTCTCGGAGGATGCCCAGACGTATCAGAAGGCGGAAGCCAGCGCAGCAGCGGTGACGGGATCAAAAGCGTAAGGAACAGTCCGCAGAGAACAGAACCGCAGGAGAAGGGAAAGCCCGAAGAGAATCCCTGCGGAAATATACCTGCGGAAACACAGCTGAAAATGAGAACGAATGTCCGACTTAAAACAAACCGTCCGGAGATCCGGACAGAAAGGATAAAGACATGGAAGGCACCATCAAAGTATCGTCGCAGGATCTTATGAACGCAGCCGGCGAATTTCAGACGAAAAACACCACGATCAATGACATCACAGCACAGATGCTCTCGCTGGTCAGGAACCTTTCCAGCCAGTGGGAGGGCGAGGCGTCCACCGCGTTTATCAACAGATTCAACGAGCTGGAGGACGATATGCAGATGATCAGCAAGAAGATCACGGAGCATGTCAATGACCTGCAGGAAATGGCATCGATCTACAATACTGCGGAAAAAACTGTGTCGGAGAACCTGATCGTTTAGGAAACCCCGCAGGATGGCATGGACATAGTTGGAGTACATCAAAGGTTTGCGTCAAAAGACCGCAAACCTTTGATGTTCACATCGGAGATTACCGCTGCAGAAATGGCTGCATCAGCCCGTACGCATGTTTCGCCCCGTTTGTCCCGGCGCGGAGCGCTTTGACCTGGAGGTAAAGATGAAGACAAGAGCACAGATCAATATGAATTACCGGGAGGCAATTCAGCAGGCCAGTGATCTGGATACGCTGGCGGGCAAGGTCCGGTCGACGGCCAATCAGAAGATAGAGCAGTCCATGCAGCTTCTGTCCTCCGGATGGAAAGGAAATAACGCCAACGAATTTTTGAGGAAATACGGTCTGCTGAAGCAGCAGATCCTTGACAGCGCTGATGAACTGAACGCGATCGCGGACGACATCCGTCGGACGGCCAAGATCGTGTATGAAGCGGAAATGGCGGCGCTCCAGATCGCGCAGACCAGAAAGAGCTGACAGAGAAAAACCTGCGGTCGGAAACCGGGCAGGAGGGACACGCTATGAACGAATTTATGATCAGTTTTTTGAATACAGAGAGCGCGCTGGACCGGATGCAGCGGGTGGAATCAGAGATTCGTTCCGAAAAAGAGGAGACCTCCCGGATCCGCAGCGGATTCCACTCTGAGTTTGCCGGCAAGGAGCGGATTCTTCGGAACCTCAGGACGCAGATCGATAATCTGGGAGATCTGTGCGACAGTGCCCGAACCTTTCACACAAGCCTCGGCACAATCATCCGGCTGTATACGGCGATGGAGGAAAACCTTCTGGGACAGTTCGAAATACCTGCCGACGGCACGTCTGCCCGTTCCGGAACCTCTGCGGAAGATGCGGAGAGTGCTTCCGAAAGAACAGAAAACACGGAACGGACCGAATCGACTGCCCCGAAGGAAGAGCCGAAAGACATGTTTTCAAACGTAGAAATCGTCCCGTTCGCGATACTGGGTCCGAACAGAAGGAAAGATCGGAAGGATGAAGAAAAACAGGCAGATTCTTCCGAAAAGGGGGAGAGCGCGGAAGTTTCTGCAGATAACGGGGGAGCGCCGGACACAAAGGATCAGCCTCCGATCAACGGCCCGGGTCTGGAAGACCTGGAGCCGGCTGTCAACCCCTTTTTTCCGCAGTTGATCCCTCCGGATGACTCGAAGGTGAAAACATGGGAAGACTTTATCGCCCTGCTGCCGGCAGGACTTCTCGAAAAGCTTCCGGAGGAGGCGGTCGAATACCTCCGGCAGCTGTTTGAGTTTTTTAAATCAAAGGAGATGCCGTTCGGGCAGGTGCGGTTTCCCGGATGGGACGAAATTGTTACCAACAGCATGTGGGCGGCGTTTTTAGCCGCGATTATGTGGTACTTTTATCAGAATGGTGTGATCCCCTCGCCTGCCGCGGAGGACGGTAAAAGACTTCCTGAAGACGGGAAAGAACCGGAAGCGAAAGCGGAAGAGGAAGAGGAGAAAGAAGAGCAGGAAGAGAAGAAGCTCTCGGAGGACGAAGAAGCCGCGCAGGAA
>JAUNJS010000113.1:0-4907 GCA_030533125.1 Eubacteriales bacterium
GAGGCCAAACTTATGTACGCCCCCAAGAGTTATTACTAATAAATGCGGAAGAACCATTCCGATAAACTATTCCGATAAAAACTCTCAATTCCTGTCTTCTGACGTCAACATCCTCCTGCTCACAAAAAAGATGGCCCAAAGAGCTGCCTTTCATCCAAAGCGGCAGTTCTTTGAGCCATCGGGAAGTCGATTCGATTGACCAGGATCACATCATCCGGCATAAAAACAAATACAGCAGCCGGATCGTCATCCGGGTCACGACGGACGATCTGCTTTCGTCCGGAGCAGGCCGCAGATCAGACCGCCAAAAAGGCTGCGGACGCCGCTGTCGGGGAGTATGTCGATGGATTCCAGGGCTTTCTGCGCGTACATCTTCATGTCCGCAGCGGCTCTGTCAATGCCCCCGGAAGCTGTGACGGCCTCTACCAGACGCGCGGATTCCTCCCTGTCAAAGCTGCCCTCCCGCGCTTTCCGCAGCAGGGCGCAGAGTTCCGGCCGGTACGCCGGGTTTTCCATGGCATAGATCACAGGGAGCGTCAGAATCCCTTCCCGGAAGTCCGTCTGTGTTTTCTTGCCTTCGCGGGCTGTGTCGGAGGTGAAGTCCAGAAGGTCATCGCGGATCTGGAACATGTAGCCGAAATGAACGCCGAGTTCCTCCAGATGTCTCTGAACGATTTTCTCACAGCCGCTTTCCACAGCGCCGGCTGTGCACGCGAGCCTGCAGAGGGCCGCGGTTTTGCCGTAGATGTTCCGCATGTACTGTTCCACAGTGACATCCTCGCGGAAGCGGCACTCCATCTGTCCGATCTCTCCCAGGCACATGGCCTCGACCGCGTCCCCGAAACAGACACCGACGCGGTGGAAACCGTCCCGGAAAAGGCTCTGTACGATCCTGCTCAGCAGCAGGTCTCCTGCATAGACGGCCCTGTCCTTGCCGTATTTTGCCTGGGTCGTCATCCTTCCCCGGCGCAACGGGGCATCGTCTACGATATCATCGTGAATCAGGGACGCCATATGCACCAGTTCCACCAGCGCGCCGAGACGGGAGAGACGGTCCCGGACCGCCGTAAAATCCTTTCCGCAGCGGCCCGCCATCAGCAGCAGCCGGGGGCGCAGCCGTTTCCCCTTTGAAACAGCCAGATCCTGCAGAATCATTTCCACGGAGCCGCCGAAACCCGGATCCCGGAGATAATCCGCAAGATACGCTTCCGTCCGGTCCAGTTCCTGCCGGATCTCCTCTTCCAGTTTCTGCAGGAAGGTCTTTTCCGGTTCCCGGCGGGTGCCATCTTCCGCTTCCTTCCGGAATCCGCCTTTCACTTCCAGCAGGTTTTCCTGCTCCGGATTCTGCCGCATTTCTTTCCCGGGCTCCTGTCCCTTGGTCTTTTCCAGCTCTCTGTACATTGCACTCTCTTCACGGAAACGCACGCATACCTGTTTCCTCTTGTCCGCGCTCCGCGCGCTTAGGATCCTTACTTACCTGCCGACCCCAGATAGGCAGCCTTGACGCTGTCATCCTCGAGCAGCTCCCGTCCGGTTCCCTCCATGGTAATCCTGCCGTTCTCAATGACATAGGCGTGGTCCGCAACATGCAGGGCCATATTGGCGTTCTGTTCGATCAGGAGCACGGTTGTCCCGTCCTGATGGATCCGGTTGATAATTTCAAAAATGCCCTGCACGACGATGGGCGCGAGTCCCAGGGACGGCTCGTCCATCATCAGGAGCTTCGGCCGGCCCATCAGGGCGCGCCCGACCGCGAGCATCTGCTGCTCTCCGCCGGACAGCGTTCCGCCGGCCTGCCAGGAACGCTCTTTCAGGCGCGGAAAATAATCAAAAACCATCTCAAGATCGCTGCTCAGATCATCGTTGCGCAGATACGCGCCGATCCGCAGATTCTCCAGAACCGTCAGGTTCGGGAAAATCTTTCGCCCCTCCGGAACCATCATCAGGCCTTTGGAGACGATGAAGGTCGAATCTTTTCCCGTGATGTCCTCGCCGTTAAACGTTATTGTGCCGCCCTTCGGCCTGACCAGCCCTGAAATCGCACGGAGCGCCGAACTCTTCCCTGCGCCGTTCGCGCCGATCAGAGTGACGACCTCTCCCTCGCGGACATCAAAACTGATGCCTCGAACCGCGTCAATTCCGCCGTAGCTGACCCTCAAATCGCGTATCTGCAGGATCTCGCCCATGTCTTTCCTCCTGATATTAAAACACAGGGGACGGATCTCTGTGTTCCTCCCCTATGTCCCGCCTGTCCACAGTCATTTGTACACAGAAATTGTCCTTCTGTGCTCCCGGACTGCCGCTTCGCGGTCATTGCGCACAGAAAACCGTCGTCCTGTGCCTCTTCTCATCTCCCGGTCAGTCTGTCCCGTTTTTCCGGTCAGGGTGTTCCGGCTTCCCGTTCAGCCTGCCAAGCCTTCCGGTCTTCCTGTCCCGGATTCCCGTTCAGTATGTTCCGGGGCACCGTTCAGTCTGTCCCGGCTTTCCGGTCAGTCCGCTGCCGCCTCGCTTTTCCCGTCATCCTCGTCGGGGATTCCCAGATATGCCTCGATCACCCTGTGATTGTTCTGGACCTCCTCCGGGACGCCCTGCGCAATCTCGCTGCCGAAATCGATGACGTAAATATAGTCGGAGATGTTCATGACGAGATCCATATGGTGTTCAATCAAAAAGACCGTCAATTTATATTTTTCACGGATTTCCTGAACGAAATCGGCCAGCTCCAGCGTCTCCTGGGGGTTCATGCCCGCAGCAGGCTCATCCAGAAGCAGGAGCTTCGGATTTGTCGCCAGTGCGCGCGCGATCTCCAGGCGCCTCTGCAGACCGTAGGGCAGGCTGGTGGCCAGTTCGTCCTTCACCTTCTCCAGCCCCTGCTCGCGAAGAAGATCCATGGTCTCCTCGCGCATCCGCTTTTCCTCGTGCATATTCATGCGGAAAATCGCGGAAAAAACATTCTGCTTCGCCCGCATGTGTTTGGCCGTCAGAACATTGTCAAACACGGTCATGCTTTTCCACAGGCGGATGTTCTGGAAGGTGCGGGCGATGCCCAGCTGCGTGATCTGGTCCGGCGTGGGAGTCAGCACATGCTCGCCGGAGTATTTGTCCCTGTTTTCGCCTTTGTAGATCTTCGCGTCTTTTCCGCGGGGATATGTGCGCACCATGGGCTCCCCCATGAATTCGATCAGACCGTTGGTGGGTTGGTAGACGCCGGTGATACAGTTAAACGCCGTCGTCTTACCCGCGCCGTTGGGCCCGATCAGCGCGATGATTTTTCCCTGCGGGACATCGAGGGTGAGATTGTTCACCGACACGACGCCGCCGAACTGCATCGTCACATTTTCCAGGTGCAGGGCAAGGGGCGCGCGCTCCGTATGATTCTTATACTCCATGTTCGCTGTGCTCATTCCTTCACCTGCCCCTCTGTCTCTTCCCGTCTTCCCGATTCCGTCTCCCGGGAAAACCGCTTTGTTCTGTTCTCTGTGTTCATTCTTTCGCCTGCTCCTCCGCCTCATCCTTTTTCCCGGGTTTCGCTTTCCGGGCAAACAGCGCGCCTATGTTCAGCTCTCTGTCCCCCATGATTCCCTGGGAGAAGAACAGCACGATAACCATGATTACGATCGAGAAGACAACCATACGGAAGCCGTTCCGCAGAAGAGGCACTTTAAATCCGCTCTTTAAGACCATCTCGCTGTCCAGGAACCGCAGCCACCACTCGGAACAGGCAACATAGAGGAAGGTCGCGAGGACGGAACCGGATACGGATCCGATGCCGCCGACCACGACAATCAACAGGATCTCATACGTCATGGTGGAGGTAAACGCCTTGGCCTGCGCGTTGGCCACATACATTGCGAACAGGCCGCCGCCGACTCCGGCGAAAAAGCTGGAGATGACGAAAGCGAGCATCTTATGTTTCGAAAGGCTGATTCCCATGGCCTCCGAGGCGATTTCGTCATCCCGGATCGACTTGAATGCCCTGCCGTACGAGGAATTGATGAGGAGCACGATCAGCAGGATACAGAGGGAGGACAACAGAAACGGAATAAATGTCGAAAGACGCAGAAGCACGTTCCCGGAGGCGTCTTTGAGATTGAAACTTGAAAACGTCGGAAATCCCTTGATCATGTTCGCGCCGTTCGTGACAGGACCGAGCTTCTGCCACTGGAAAATAGCGCGCAGGATCTCGGCAAAGCCAAGCGTCGCGATCGCGAGATAATCGCTCTTGAGGCGGAGCACCGGCAGCCCGATGAGATACGCGAAAAAGCCGGCGACACATCCGGCCAGGATCAGCGCCAGCAGAACGCCGAGGATCATGGCGACCGCCCCTCCCGGACCGCTCGTACCGAACACCTTTCCAAAAAGGTCAATCAGGGAAGACTGAAACGCGCAGCCCCCGAACAGGTAATAGACCTGATCCTTCTGCGCGGCCGGCACCGTCAGAATCGCGTACGTATACGCGCCCAGCAGCATGAAGCCCGCCTGTCCCAGGGAGAACAGGCCCGTGAACCCGTTCAGCAGGTTCATGGTCACCGCCACCAGCGAATAGACCGCGCCCTTTTTCAGCACCGTAAACAGCGGGCTCGTGGGCTGCAGCACCTGGGGCGCCCCCGGGAAAAATGTACTGAGGTTTTCCAGCAGGATCACAAAAACCAGCAGCAGACCGATGCCGATCACCGTGGTCAATTTCCGGGATTTTCCGTTTGCATTACTCTGTTTCATGTGTCGCTCCATGTCATATACTTCTGTTTCCGCGCCTTCTTTTTCCGGTTGTCCGGGCATACGCACTCTTATTTCCGGATCCCGCCGCGTCTGCGGCTTTTCGGGAAAGGGGTTTCTATACCCTTTTTACGTCTCTTACACCTTGTCCGTCACCGCCCCGCCGAACAAAATCCGCAGTCGAAAAGCAG
>JAUNJS010000113.1:5007-8698 GCA_030533125.1 Eubacteriales bacterium
TCTTACACCTTGTCCGTCACCGCCCCGCCGAACAAAATCCGCAGTCGAAAAGCAGGATCCTCCCGGCGCACTTCGGCGTTTTCGTCTCTTACACTTTGTCCGTCGCCGCCTCGCCGAACAGGCCCTGCGGCTTGAAAATCAGGATAATGATCAGCAGCGCGAAGGTGAACGCGTCAGAGAAAACCGAGACATCCCATGCGGAGGGAAGGCCCTTGATGATGGTCTCACAGATTCCGATCAGGAAGGCACCGATCACCGCGCCGGGGATCGAGCCGATCCCTCCGAAAACCGCCGCGACAAAGGCCTTGAGTCCGGGCATCGCGCCGGCCATGGGCGTGATCGCGGGATAGTTGGTGAAAAACAGGACGGATCCGACCGCCGCGAGCGCGGAACCGATGATGAAGGTCGTCGAGATGACATTGTTGATTTTGATGCCCATCAGACGGCTGGTCTCAAAATCCTTCGACACGGCGCGCATCGCCATGCCGACCTTGGTCCGCTCGATCAGCTGGGTCAGAACGAATACCAGCGCCAGCACAAGGAAGGGAGTGATGATTACCACCCACTTGGTCTGCGTGCCCGCCACGGGGATCGTATTCGCCAGAAACGGAATGGTCGGATATGTCATGGGCTGCCCGCCTGTGACATAAGTCGCCGTATTCTGCAGCAGATAGCTCACACCGATGGCGGAGATCATGACCGACATGCGCGGCGCGTCCCGCAGCGGCTTATACGCGACACGCTCAATTGTGAAGCCCAGCGCGACCGTCACCAGAATGACAAGAGGGATCGAAAGTGTGATCGGAAGGACCGCCGTAAAATAAATCCCCATCAGGCCGGCGACCATGAACACGTCGCCGTGCGCGAAGTTGATCAGGCGCAGAATCCCGTAGACCAGCGTATAGCCGATCGCGATCAGCGCGTACTGTCCCCCCACGGAAATCCCGGAAAGCAGGACCGAAATGGCATATTCCATAAATAACCTCCCAATCACACAGTTTCAGTTTGTGCGCACTCTCCGCGCACGGATGGTTTCCGTTCAGAGCGCGGACTCTGTGCCGCGTCACCGTGACACAGCGCCCGCGCTCCTGCTTTTTCTTCCAATTACAGTTACTGCAAAAATATATATAAATGTGTATAAATGTCTACTGCATTATCCGGAGAGCTTTTACTCCCTGGTGGAGGCAGTCACGCTGCCATGGCAGTTTACTGTCCGGAACCGGTCTGCACCTTCTCCAGAACCCACGCGCCGGCTGCCGTATCCGCGGTCTTGATGTAAGCGGTGTCGCGGACCGCGTCGCCCTGCTCGTCGAACGCGATGGAGCCGGAGACGCCGTCATAGGTCACACTGCCGATCGCGCCCTTGATCGCCGCCTTGTCGGGGCCGCCGGCCGCCTTGATCGCCTCAAGGGCTACATAGTAGGCATCGTAACCCATGGCCGTCACTGCGGAGATTGTGTCGTTGCCGCCGTTTGCGGTCAGCGCCGCGGAATCGCTGTTGATGTATTCCTTGATGCCCGCGTCAAATGCCTCGTCGCCGCCTTCCTGATAGAAAGTGGAAACGTAAAGCTTCAGGTTCGTCCCGGCAGTCGCCTCGAGAACCATGTTGTCATCCAGCGTATCGGAACCCAGGAACGGGATTTCGATGGAGAGGGAAGCCGCCTGCTCCATGATCTGCTTCGCGTATGCGATGGACACAGGGGTGAAGATGACATCCGCGCCCTCGCTCTTGGCTTTGTTCAGATAGGATGTGAAGTCCGAATTGTTGGTGGGGAAGGAGTCGGAGATAACGGTCCCGCCCGCGCCCTCGAAAACCTTCGTGAAGAACGCGATCAGTCCCTGGTCGTATTCATTTCCGTTCTCGCCCAGGCAGTATGCCTTCTTGGCGGAGAACTTCTCCATGGCGAAACTTGCCAGGACGTCCGCCTGGAAGTTGTCCAGGAAGCAGATCCGGAAATAATAATCGTTGCCGGCTGTGACATTGGGGTTCGTGCAGGTCACGCCGATCGCCGCGAGTCCGGCCTCCTCAAACTTGGGACCGCCCGCCATCGAGACGCCGGAGCCGTAGGAGCCGAGCACCAGGGAGACATCCTTGCCGATCAGTTCTGACGCCGCGGAAGGAGCTTTGTCGGACGAGGAACCGTTGTCCGCGTACACCAGCTCTACCTGGTACGTTGTGCCGCCGACCTCAACCGTAGGGGTTGTCTTGTTGGCATACTGCATGCCGAGCGTCTCCTTCTTGCCGCCCGACGCCGAATCGCCGGTGGAAGGCTCGAAGACGCCGATCCGGATCACATCACCCGACGCGCTGCCGCTGTCAGCCGCGGCCGCGTCCCCGGAAGACTGCGATGACGCGGACGTCGTACTGCCGGATCCGCCGCAGGCCACAAGGCCGAGGGCAAGCGCCCCCGCCAACAGAGAAACAATAAACTTCTTCATTACATTTTCCTCCTTTTCTTGTTCAAAAGCCACAAAAGCCTCAAACATTTATCCACTATTTTATTAACATTTTTACAGCTTGTCAATTCTTCATTCTATAGAACGGAGCAGGTATGTTCTTCAAGGTATATTCTTCATTTTATAAGCCGGAGCAGGTATTCTTCATTCCTTTAGACTGAAACAGACGGCCTGCCGGAGGTGCCATAACTCCTGCCGGCCTCCTGCTTCTCACGAAAATGCCGCAATCATTTTTCGCGATTTTCACAAGAATGGCACTTTTCGTATTTGCGTTTCCCGGTCAACAGATTTATGCGGTACAATTTGTCTGTCTCCCTCCACGGGGAACATCATACCAGCTGCAGCTGAATACAGAACCATTTATGATCCTTTCACAGAGCGGAACACTGTAGTATAATAATGTCTACAAGTATTCCGTATCTGCAGCAGGATCGCGAAGCATGCAGTGAACGGAGGTCACCAACTTGGAGAACAGCATTACAAAACACAACAAAGATTTAATTTCAAAGATACTTGCGGACACATTTGGAAACAAGAGCTTTGAAGTGTACGGAATTCATCTTCCGCCGATCAGGCAGTACCTGCAGACAGATTTCCCGGATGTCCAGGTGACAGACCGTATTTCCGACCGTTTTTTCCTGCTTGCAGACGGAAGCTACGCGCTGGTCGATTTTGAGGCCGAATACAGACTTTCCAATAAAGTCAAATATCTGCGATATATCACAAGGGTTCTTGAACACCATCTGAACAGGAATAATCCTATCCGGCTCAGGTTCATCGTCATTTATATGGGAAACGTCAAGTCCGCGCCTGCGGACTACAAGACCGATTGCCTGACCATCCACACGGAACAGGCTTTTCTCTCCCACATAGACGGTGACACGGAATATCAAAAAATCCTTGACAAACTTGACGCAGGCATCCTCTTAACGGATGAAGACCTCATGCGGATTATTATCCTGCCATTGACCTATAGCAGGAAGGAAGACCAGATCCGTATGGTTGACCATATGATCGACACAGCGATCCAGATCGTAGAAGATGAAAAACGCGCCTTCGTACTGGCAGGGATCTGTATCGCGTCAGATACTTTTATGTCCGTGACCCAGGCAAAAAGAATTGGAGGTATTTTAAGGATGACACGCGTTGGACGAATGCTTCAGGAGGAATTTGATCAATTAGAGGCTATGATTGAAGAAAAAAAAGCGCAGCTTGTAAAACAAGAAGAGCAGCT
>JAUNJS010000451.1 GCA_030533125.1 Eubacteriales bacterium
CCGATCTCTGGAAATCCCGATCTCTGAAAACAAAGCTTTTGCCTGTCGGACATTTTCTTACACAATTGTCTGCTTCCTTGTAATAATGTTATAGCATCCCTGCGTATTCCGTTTTTTAGGCACCGCAAAAAACAGACATTCGGGGAAGAAAAAAAGGACTTGAAAAGGGCCGTCCCGCGCTGGTCCGGTCCTGTTTCAAATCCTCTGAAAAAACATACACGAAGCGTATGCCGGCATCGCGTCAAAGGACGCTCTGCCATTTTTGTATCATCTGTGATTACATCATCATTTTACGTATACCGGCGTCGCGCCAAATGGTTCTCCGCCATATTTGTATCATCTTCGATTACACCATAATTGTTCGTATACCGAAGTCGCGTCAAAGGGCGCTCCACCATAGAAATATAAATGATTTCGGTGGATGAAACGTGTCAATCCTGCGGTAAAGAGACTGGTTCATCGTCTCATAAGAGGGTGAATCCGGATATTGTTTTCCGCTGTCTCAAAAGGAAACCTACACAACGGATCCGGTCTTTTTATACCAGATAAACTGGAAAAGATCCAACGGATATTCACAGGCAAGGAGCAGTTTCAGGAAGGCGTCGTAGGCATATCCGCTGTGAAGTGAGAGGAACCCGCATGACTCTAGAAGGTCTGTAGCTTCAAAATCGAAATTCGACAGACGTTCCTCGTATGAGCTGACTTCCCCGCATCTGCTCTGATAATGCAGGAAGACCAACGTCAGCAGAAGATTCCTCTGCCTGGCCTGATCCGTTGTCATCGTTTCCCTATAGAAATCTTCATCCCGAATGCGCGTATTCAGGAATTCCCTGCTGTCCAGAAAATAGTCCGTCACTCCGGCCGGGGCGAGAGAAATCATATATTTGTCGGGCAGGTCAGCAATTCTCCTGTTATTTGTGCCCGGGTCTACAACCAGTTTTTCGACATTTCCGCCATAGAGGTAACGGAATATTTCATGCCGCATTTGACGGGGGGAATCCGCGTCGGTGAAATCACCCCTGATGATCGCTTCCGCAGCAATATTCCACTGTTCATGAAAGGCTTCCTGAAAGCTACGGGTGATTTTTGCCGCCCGCATGAGCTGAAGATTCCTGAAAATTTTCTCCAGGTCATTGTCAGGGCTGTTGAACAGGCACGATCTGTAATGAGCGGCAAGTCTGCCGTCATGTTCCAATGTATCCTGCAGCAGTTCTCCCACCCTGGCGGAAGACTCCTCGTTATAGGTGGGAAGCAGGTCTCTTGCATCCTTATAGGACATGTTGTTCGCGTATTGAGGATACATCCCGGACAGCGCGCGGAATGCCGGATAACACCGGAGATTACAGTCCCGGGCGTACTTCAGTGTCAGGAACATGAGCACATCTTCCCTTTCCAGAAAGTTGATCCCCCTGTATTTCAGGGCCTTCATCCTGAACACGCTGTAGATTTCCCAGTTCCAGTCGAGCGCAAGCGCGACATCCTGGAGCTTTCCATAATCCGGCTTTTCAATTAATGCGTGGAAATATGTGGACCATCTGCCGCTCTTCCCGAGCCGCGCGGCAATCAGTTCATCCGGATATTCTGTCCGTAATGCCGCGCTCAGGGCGGACAGAATATCATTGTAATCGGACTTTCCGAGTGCCGCGGTCTTTCCGTCAACGTCCGGGGCAAGCCTGTCCCTGATCCTCTTGAACAGGGCAGCCAGGCCGGACTGGCCGTCCGTTTCGTGAACACGCCATTTCCCTGTTTCAATATGGTTCCACAGTCCTTTGAGATTGTCGTCTCCGAGCCGCAGTTTATAGCGCATCAGAAAATATCTGAGAATAAAGTGATATGCCGGAAGACTTTTAATATGCTCCGCGACAAATTGGAGAAGATCCTCCTGCATGGATTTACTGCTGCCGATTTTCAGTTCATAATCCCACAGGGAATCGTCGTTCTGCATCCAGGTCACAAATTTCTGCTGCTCTTCTTCCAAGATCGTCGTTTCACCGGAAGACAGGATTCCGCTGTTCCATAAATCTGCCCATTTTTCTTCAGAGCTTCTGCTTTTACTGACACCCATTTCGTACACACTCCCTTACTTGCATAAAGCAGAAAAGCACTTGCGACATTTTGCCCTTTTGCGCAAAAAATCATTGATAAGCGCCTGATCTGACGGACGATAGTTCTGCACCATTATAACATGAAAAAAGTGACTCCGAAACAATTGCCGATACATCAAAGCACAATTCCATCTGATCCATCTGTCAGCGTCTGTTTCGTCTGTTCCGTCGAATTGCGCTGCGCCTCACTCACATTAATCCCTTTATCCTTCTGCTCCATGATCCGGCGTTAAAAAACGGATCGTTTCGACCGGAGACCATCTGACCATCATCTCTTTATCCTTCAGTTCCATGATTCAGCGTCAATAGCCCTGCTCCATCCAGGCTGTCCTTCCGTCCGGGCTGTTCTTTACGCGATCATGTCTATGACTGCGTACGCGAGGTCTCTGTCATATTGTTTGAAGTCTCTGTCTTCAAGCGCGTCGAAGACAGGTTTCATGACGGATTTCCGCGCCTCCGTCAGCAGCTCCCGCACATCGTCCCGCTCCCCGAAGAGCACGCCGATCCGGCCCGCCGCGGCCTCCCAGAACTGCCTGAAGGACGGATCCTGGCATTTAAGGCCGGTTCCCATCGCGTCAATACACCGCTCCCCCGATCTGCGAAGGATCAAAAGGAGAGAAGCCGCGTCCCGGACCGCGTCGGAATCCCCGGATTCCGGTTTCGATTTCGGTTCGGCTTCCGATTCCGGTTTCG
>JAUNJS010000452.1:0-923 GCA_030533125.1 Eubacteriales bacterium
GAGTATCCAAGCACCAGCTGGTAGCTGCATTGCGAGAACTGGAATACCATCGGGCTGTTCTGAATCAGTCTGATTGCTGCCAGTGCGGTATCACTGAATCACAGTGCTTTTTGGTTGTTGAAATCGGCAGGAACCCCGGAATCTGCATCAAGGAACTTGCGAAAAATGTCGGCCTGGATAAAAGCGGCATCAGCAGAGGCGTGGAGGAGCTCGTTCAGAAAGGATATGTGAACCGGGAACCTTCCAAAGAAGACCGCCGTTGTGTCGTTCTGTCCCTTACCGAAAGCGGAAAAGCCCGATTCGATAAGATCGAAAACGATATGACCGCAAAGTTTGCTGCCGTGTTCGCCAATATTGAATCAGACAAGCGTGAACAGGTCCTGGATTCTTTGAGAATCTACAACGAAGCCTGCAGAAAAACAGAGCGGGGGCAAGGATCATGACGCGCAAAGAAAAGGCTTTGGAGTATTTCAGAAGGGGTTTCCACTGTTCCCAAGCTGTCCTGGCCTCCTATGCGGATCTGTGCGGGCTGACGGAAAAACAGGCATTGAAACTTGGTGCCTGCTTCGGAAGCGGCATGCGCAAAGGCGAAGTATGCGGAGCCTGCTCCGGGGCGCTGATGGTTCTTGGTTCCCTGTACGGACAGTATGATTTATCAGACACAGCAAGCAGGCAAACGGCCAATGAAGTCAACGATCTGATGATGCAGGGCTTTGCGGCAGCCTGTGGATCCTGCCTGTGCAGCAGGATCCTCGGATGCGATCCTTCCACCGCCGAGGGCATCAAATATGCCCGGGAAAACAATCTCTTCAAAGAACGCTGTCCGCAGTTTGTTGAAAACGCGATGGACGTTCTGGCAGAAATCATCAGAGGAAGGCAATAAGAATGGATAATGGATTAATTATACGGGACGCTCTGCCGGA
>JAUNJS010000452.1:933-2790 GCA_030533125.1 Eubacteriales bacterium
TTCCCATTATGTGCTGAATACGGCGGTTTCCTTTGAGTATACAGTGCCGTCTGTTCATGATTTTACAGAACGCATCCGGAAAACAAAGGAGAAGTATCCCTGGCTGGTCTGTGAGAAAAATGGTCAGATCATTGGCTATGCGTATGCGGGAGCATACAGTCCGCGTGAAGCATATGCCTGGACTGCGGCAACCTCGATTTATGTGGATAAGGATTATCACAGGCTGGGAGCAGGATCCTTGCTTTATGCAGAATTGGAGGAACGGCTGCTCAACCGGGGAATCATAAACCTTCTGGCCGGAGTAGCATATTGCGATGAAGCTGATCAGTATCTTACTCATGACAGCAGGCAGTTTCATCTGAAAATGGGATATACCCAGGTGGCCCGGATGAAAGAGATCGGAAAGAAATTCAACCGTTGGTACGACCTTCTGTGGATGCAGAAGAAATTGTGAAGAACCGGAGGCAGAGCACTTATATGAGCGATAAAAGAGTCAGTATTATTGAGGCCTGCAAAAAGGAAAAGTCCATCAATCCTTTTGAAATTTTTTTCCATGTGGCCGCCAATGATTTCGTGAACATACACGGCCCGGAACATCATGTACTGGATGGCGCGTGTGTATTGACTGCTTTTTATAATGCCGGGGGCAGGATCAATCTCGATGAAGCTCTTGATAAACTCATGCAGGAAGGGGGCAGAATGCCCGGTGCTGCATGCGGGCTCTGGGGAGTTTGCGGTGCGGTGACTTCGATTGGAGCCGCACTTGCCATTATTGACGGCACAGGACCGTTATCTACGGACGGTTCCTGGGACTGGCATATGCGATATACATCTGAGGCGTTGGCAAGAATCGCTGATGTTGGCGGTCCGAGATGCTGCAAGCGGGATGCTTTCCTAGCCATGAAAACGGTGATTCCCTATGTGAAAGAGAAATATCGGATACAACTGGAAGATTCAGACATAGTCTGCAGCTTTTCAGCGCTCAATCAACAATGCTTACGGGAAAGATGTCCGTTTTACCGGAGTACGTCATTTGAAATACGGGACTGTGACAATTACGATATTGCCAGGGCATTGATCCGGGAATACTCTGCGATCAAAGGCGCGGAGAAATGTTTTGTTTCCCTGGACAAGGAACTGACAGAAATTGATGAGTATTATAAAGGCGGTGCGCTTCTGATCGGATATGAGAACGGAAAGCCGATTGCAACAGTCGCGTTCAGGAACATTAACGGACATACATGTGAAGCAAAAAGACTGTATATTAAGCCTGAATACAGAGGAAAAGGCTACGCCCGGCTTCTGATCAACACAATGCTTGACCGATGCAGAAAGCGGGGATTCAGAGAAGTCGTGTTTACGACAAAACCAAGTGTCATGAACATCGGATATGGTTTGTACCAACGCATGGGCTTTCAGGAAGTATCTAACGATAAAGGCACTGTTACTATGAGAATGTCGCTCGGATAATGAAAAGCAAAACCGGAAGTTAAACGGCGTAAAAGCCATACCGGAAGCAGCATCACAGGCCGCTTCCGGTTTTCTTATCATGGCATTCCTTGCAGAGGGATTCCCAGTTCGTCTGATCCCAGAACAGCCGCTGGTCTCCCCGGTGCGGAATGATGTGATCCACAACGGTCGCCGGGACTATTTTCCCCTCTGCTTGACAGAAAGCACAGAGCGGATGTTGCTTCAGGAACAGCGCCCGGGCTTCACGCCAACGGGCGTCATACCCACGAGCGGAGGCACCGCCGCGCATAGACTGCGAAGACTGGCAATACGATTGAGTTCGAGTAATAATGATCAAACCGCAATCCGAACCGCCTTATTGTAAAAGAACCCAGGCCGCTCTGCTTC
>JAUNJS010000011.1 GCA_030533125.1 Eubacteriales bacterium
AGACACCGGGGAGAGAAATAACGAATCAGGGACTTCCGGATCGGAAACCGCGGAAACAGAAACCTCCGGATCGGAAACCGCGGGTTCGGAAAAGGAAGAACCTGTCCCCAACTTTACGAGGCGCGGAGATGACTGGGAGAGAGAGGCGGATTTTTCGCTCTGGCGGGATTCCCGGCAGATCGTGAGCCAGCCTGCGGGGATCCGGATTCAGGGAAACTACGCGCGGGAATACGCGAAAAAACGGTTTTCCATCTTTGCCAGGGAAAAATACAGCAGGAGCAGATGGTTTGACGCCCCGATTGTGGAGGGTAAAAAAACACACTCCCTGATGACGAGGGACAGTTTTCTGAACGCCTTCAGTCTGAATCTCACGCAGGGCAGGGCCGCGGCGGCACAGACCGCGGAGCCCGTCATTGTTTTTCTGAACGGGGAACTCTGGGAAGACAACTATTATCTGCTGGAAAAATACTCTGCCGCCTGGTTCGCGGAGGAATACGGTCTCAATCAGGATACGATCCGGATGATCAAGACGACCTTCTGGTCCTCTGTCCCGGAGGAGGACCGTCAGATCTATGAGGAGATCCTCCATTTTGCCCGGACACACGACCTGTCCGGGGAAGCGGACTACGCCGCGCTCGGAAGGCTGGTCGATCTGCAGAGCTACATCGATTACTGGTGCATGAACCTGTATCTGGACAACGAGGACGCCGGAGAGACCGTAAACGTCTGTCTGTGGCGCGTGGACCGCGCGCAAAACGAAGACGAGGGCGACGGCCGCTGGCGGTGGGCTATGCAGGATCTGGACCTGACCTGGGGACGCAGAGACCGGAAACATCACGGCGAACAGCCATGGGAAGTCAATACCTTTGCCCTTGCGGATTCCCGCAGCCCCGGAGATGACTGCCGCGCTTTCCATGAACAGCCCCTGTACAACGCGCTCCGGGAAAACCCCGGCTTCCGCAGACAGTTCGTGCTGACCTTCATGGACCTGGTCAACACCACTTTTAGAAAAGAAACCGTTCTCGAAAAACTGGTGCAGACGGAGTCCGCAAAAGACATCTATAAAAGCTTTTTCGAAAACCGCCCCGATTATATCGTGCCGGCCCTGGCGGAGGAGTTCGGCCTGACCGGCACGCCGGAAACCATCGCGGTTCGGACAGAGGATCCCGCCGCGGGAACCGTCACCCTGGGGACCATCACGCCGGATCTGTCCGGCGGAGAGTGGACCGGGCAGTATTTCACGGACTTCCCTGTGACCCTCACGGCAGAACCCGCCGCGGGATATGTGTTTTCCGGATGGCTGGTGAACGGAAAACCGGTGACAGACCGCGTTCTCGAACTCTCTTTTGGAAAGGGCGGCGCCGAAATCCGCCCGGTTTTCGAGAAAAAAGAATAGAAGACCGCAGCGGACGTTTATGTCCTGTTCGCAGGGCATGCGCGAAGGCAGAGGGCGGCAGGCCCGCTGCCGCCAATGCTGGCAAAAATCATGATTTCCGGGAAGATCACATGCGCGAAGGCAGAGGGCGGCAGGCCCGCCGCGGCCCTGTAATTCGCAGGCCCGTTGCGCAGCCCCGTCAGCGGCCTTCAGCGTTTACGGACCGGTTTGCCACTGATCGCGCGGTGTGGTATATTGGTATCTGTGACAGACCTGCCGGAATGATAAAAACTGCAGGAAGAGAATCCGGTTCGTATGCCGGCCCGGCGCGGATCCCCGGCTTTCATGGCGCATTTTGTCCATGGCTTCGCACGGACCATCCTGCCCATGGCAGCCCATGGCGCATCCTGCGCATGGCTTCGGACGGCGCAGACGGAAATACACGGAGCACAATCACCGGCGCGGCCGGAAAAGCCATCCTGCGCACAGTACAGGGGTAATTCTATTCATGAACACAAAAAGGAATGAAGACGGCAAGGACATATCGTCACAGTTCGGATCGCCTCGATCTTCGAGTTCACGCACTCGTGGGGGTGTGCGCTGTAACGATGTATCCTGGGCCAATTACCTGCTGATGGCAGTAAACGTTCTCGTTTTCGTCGTCGGCCTGGTGCTGGACCGCGTACTGCACTACGACGGGTTTTTATACAGAAGGGGGCTGTTGTACGCGCCTCTGATTCTGAAGGGGCAGGGGTTTTACCGTCTTCTGACCTCTGTTTTTCTCCATGCCGACGCCGGCCATCTGACCAACAACATGATCGTGCAGTTCGCGGGCGGCGACATTGTGGAGAAGAATCTGGGCCACTGGAGATTTATCGCCCTGTATCTGCTCAGCGGTGTGGCGGGAAACATCGTCTCGGTTTTCCATGATTACATCACGGGGGAGTACGGGTTCTCAATCGGGGCGAGCGGCGCAGTGTTCGGGGTGATCGGCGCGCTGCTGTTCCTGATCCTGCAGGACGTAAAAAGGCGCGGGGAAGTCAGGAAAGACCGATGGGAGGAAGACGCGCCGGCGCCGGAGGCGCCGCGGCCGTATGGCGGCGGAAGAGATGCCGGCGCCGCGGCCAGACAGCTCCTCCTCCGGGCGGGGGTGATGACCGCGTGGCTTCTGTACAGCGGATGGGTCAATCCCCGGATCAACCAGGCGGCGCATGTGGGAGGACTGTTCAGCGGTTTTCTGCTCGCGGCGGTCCTGATGTACAGGCGCCCGAAAGCGGATGTCGGCATGCTCCTGTCGTAAGGCTCTGTTGCTTAATAACTTCCGGAAATCTGCAGGTCCTTTCTTCCGGCTGCCGCGCGAAAAAGCTGCGCAAAAACACTTCGAATCTGGAGGCGGCCTGAACTGTCAGAATAAATCTCCATCCTGCGTCCATCCTGCGTCTGCGGCCGCCGCGCGCGGCGCGGACTTGCGCAAAAGGACGCGGTCATATAAAATGAATAAACAGGCCTTATAAAAATGAGAGCGGGGGAACTGTCCCGCGGATTTATGCCGGACGTGATGTATAATTGCGTTTCCCATATTTTTTCCTGCATAATATACCAAAGCACCGGCTTGTTCCGGGAGTATTTGCGATCGATGGTTACGGGGTTCTGCGCGGCATGATGTCTGAAAACAGAAAGATTACAAAAAATGCCGGGTGGTTTTTCCCGGTTTATCTGATCGTGGTCGTCGGGATTCTTCTGTGGAATGTCACGCACTCCGCGGAGATGACCTGGGAATACAGGGAGCTTCTGTGCGCGGAGAGGGAAGACGGAGCCGGAGACGCGCGGTTTGAGCTGCGGGACGAGACGCCCCTGACACTGCGGACTCTCCCGGAGGAAAACGGGGAAATCGGGCAGAAGGCAAAGTTCTGCGGAATCCGGCTGCTGTGTTATGACAACGAAAACAGCCTCCGGTTTTACGGGGAGACAGTCTGTGCAGAGGTCCGTTCCGGAGAGACGGGAGAGATTCTGGGGAGCGCGCGGATGCCGCTGCGGAACCAGACTCCGTACCCGCAGGACGAGACAAAAATGTATATCCCGTTTCCGGAAGCGCTGGAGGGAATCTCCCGGGAGCCGCTGGAAGTCCGCGTTTCTTCGGAAGGACTGGTCAGAAACGGGATCAGCTTTACGGCGGCGGGGCAGGAAGAAGACGGCAGTCTCCTGCTGGCCATGGCCGTATATGAAAAGAAGACAATCCGCCTCTTTGAAAGTCTGGTGTACTTCCTGGCGGAACTGGGGCTTGGATTCTTCTGCCTGTATTTATATAACCGGAAAAAAATCCCGCTGTTTCCGCGGCGGGACGCGGCTTCGTCCCGGAGGGACGGGGACGACGGCGCTTCCGGCGCCGGCCCGGACGGATTCCGGAAGAGGCGCGGCGGGAACGGCTTCCGCGGCCGGGAGCTGACGGTTCCGGCGGTTCTTCTTTTTTCGTTTCTGCTCCTTGCGGCATATACCTATTTCACGGCCATCGCGCCGACTGCCGATGCTTCCTGCGCGGAGTATCTGGTTTCCGGCGCCATCCGCAGAGACAGACTCGCCGTCTCCCGCGGCGATGTCGTGCGGCAGGTGATCCTGCCGCGGCAGGACAATCTGTCCGGGATCGGCATCCGGCTCCGCGACAGGAACGGAGAGAGCTCCGGCGCGGACGCGGCCGGAGACGCGGCGCTGTCCTGGCGCGTCCTCGACGCGGCGCAGAATGAGCTGGCCGGCGGCGGAGGCAGGATCCGCGACCTGGCAGCGGTGAATTCGGTCCTGACAGAGGCGTCGGCGGAAAAGGAAGTCCTGGATGCCGCCCCGAATTATATCCTGCTTCCGCTCGGGCGCGCGGTGGAGCGCGCGGCGGGCAGAGCGCTGATCCTGGAGCTGCGCGTCGAGGAGACGGGGGGCGGAGAAGAGGATTCTCTGTTTCTGCAGACCTCCGCCGGCGGAAACGGACAGGTTCTTGTGAACGGAGAGGAGACCGGCGCGGAGTTGTGCCTTCTGGGCGTTTACCGGAACAACGGCTTTCTGCGGGGGCTTTTCCGGGGCATGTCGCTGGCGGCCGCGGCCTTTCTCATTCTTCTCTATCTCGCCGCGCGGCACCTGCGCAGATCCGGGACGGAAAGTCCCGGTCCGGAGGAAGCCCGGAGCGAGAGGCGGCGCACGGCGCGGATGTACCTGCTCTGCGCGCTGGCGATGGGGCTCATTTTCAGCTTTATGACGCCCGCGTACACAGTGCCGGATGAGAGGACCCACATTGAGACGATCTATGCCCTGTCCAACCGGTTTCTCGGAATCTGGAATCCGGGGGGGCCGGACAGGCTGAAAAAGCGGGCGTGCGATGTGGACGCCTCGATTTTGAATACCATGCCGATGTCGCTGGAGAGCTACCGCCGGCAGACGGAGCTTTTCGGCGCGGCGGATCCCGGGGCGGACGCGGCAGACGCTGCAGCGGTCCCGGCGGAGAACCGGACGGACAGCGCGGCCGGGGATGAAAACGGGGGGGCTGCCGCCGGAGATGCCATGGTCAGCGTCTACGGACGCGACGCGCTCGGCAATGTCACCGCCCTGTGTTATCTGCCGTCGACGATCGGGTTTACGGCCGCGAGGCTTCTTGGAAGAAACATGATCACGATGATCATGGCCGCGAGATGGTGCAATCTGGCAGCCTGCGTCCTGCTTCTGGCGCTTGCGGTCCGCCGGATGCCGTTCGCCGGAGCCGCTTTGGCCGTCGCCGGACTGTTCCCCAGGACACTCCAGCTGTTCGCGTCCTGTTCCTATGACGGGATAATCCTCTCGGGAATCTCTGTCTACATCGCATGGTGCTTCGCGCTTCTGTGCGGGGACGGCTTTTCGGTGGCGGATGTGATGATCCTCGCTTTCTCGGCCGCGCACACAGCGCTGTGCAAAGGCGGCGTGTACCTGCCGGCCGTGGGCGTGATTTACCTGGTTCCGCTCATGAAAAAAGGAATCTCCTCGCAGGTTCGCCGGCGATGGAGGCTGGCGGCCCGGGCACTGGCTGCCGGGGCGTGTGTGCTGTTCATGGTGCACCACATCCCGACGATCTTCGCCATCTTCGCGAGGCCTTCCGGGACGGTCACGTTCTGGACGGGGGAAAACACACTGTATACCTTTTCGGACATCCTGACAGGTCCGGGGCGCTTCGCGCGGATTCTTCTGAACACCGTGCATGTCAGGTGCGACTCGATGATCGGCGAGATGGTCGGATACATCCTGACACACAAGTGGTGGATCGTGTACGGTTTTGTCCTTCTCGTCCTCCTGGGAACGCTGGACCGGAGGGGGACGCCGGTGCGGTGCACCCTTCGCGGAAAGCTCCTGCTGCTGCTTCTGGCGGGAGCCTCCACAGGACTGATCTTCCTGTCCATGCTGCTCTCCTATACCGCGTCGGAAGCGCTGTATATCGGCGGGCTGCAGGGAAGATATTTTCTTCCGCTCCTGCCCCTGCTGTTCCCGGTGCTGGAAAACCGTCTGGTGCTGCGCGAGAGAGTCGAAAATGTCTGGCTGGTGTACGCCGCCGCGGTACTCGTCGGCATTACTTTTTTCCAGATACTGCTGGGATGCTTCGCGGGGCTGTAAACGCGGACAGAAGAATTCTGCCGCAGGGGAAACCGCGGATCAACGGACAATAATTCATTCAATAAACTGCGGGGAAGTATACGCGGATCAACGACCGCGGATCAGTGCAGCTGTGAATAAATGAACTGTAGATAAACGAACTGTGCAGAGCATTGATCTGCAGGTTTGAAACATGAAACCGGGCCGTTTCCGGCCTGCAGGAAAGGTAAATCGTATGAGAAAGCCATCTGTGATCATACTGGTTGCTTCACATAAGAAATACAGGATGCCGGAGGATGCAATCTATCTTCCGCTGCATGTCGGCGCGCAGGGGAAAACGGACCCGGAAGGGAAGCCGCTTGACCTCGGATGGACGCGGGATGATACCGGGGACAATATTTCCTCGCTCAATCCCAGCTATTGTGAGCTGACAGGGCTGTATTGGGGCTGGAAAAACCTGCAGCAGGCGGATTACATCGGCCTGGTCCATTACCGCAGGCATTTCTGCCGGGAGAGGAAGAGCCGGGATCCGTTTGCCAATATCCTGACCGGAGAACAGCTTCGCCCGCTTCTGGGGCGCTATTGGGTTTTTGTCCCCAAAAAGCGCCGCTATTTCATCGAGACGCTCTACTCGCACTACGCGCACACGCATTACGCGGAGCACCTGGATAAGACGAGGGAGGTCATCGCCGAGAGATGCCCGGAATATCTGCCGTCCTTTGACCGCATCATGCACCGCCGGTACGGATATATGTTCAACATGATGATCATGCGCAGGGATTTCGTGGACGCGTACTGCACCTGGCTGTTTGATGTCCTGACCGGGCTCTCCGAAAAAATCGGGGATACGGAGCTCTCTTTCTACCAGGGAAGATACTTCGGCAGGGTCAGTGAGATCATCCTGAACGTGTGGCTCGACCATCAGATCACGAAGGGCGCGATTCCGGAAAAGCGGATTTGCGAACTCCACACAGTGTACACGGAGAAGATCAGCTGGTATAAAAAGGTTGTCTCTTTCCTCAGGGCAAAATATTTCGGCGAAAAGTATCAGAACAGTTTCTGACCAGAAAACACGCAGCAATTCTTCCGTTGTATTTCCGCAGAAATCCAATCTATGGAAATACGATGGAACCACGGTCCGGGAAATCTGCGGATTTCCTGAGGATTTTCTACAGTTTCTATAGTTTCTATAGAGAAGAGTGTGTGCCGGCGCGTCCGGGGAGTCCGGAGGCCGCAGGCACAGAGCAGTCGGAAACCGTTACGTTGTTCTGCAGAGAATACGGGAAAAAATGAAAAAAAAGATTTTAATGGTGTGTGAAGCCTTCGGCGGCGGCGTTTTCTCTTACGTCTCGCAGCTGTGCAATGATATGGCGGACAGCTTCGATGTCTATCTCGCCTATTCGCTTCGCCCGCAGACTCCCAAAAACTATAAGGAATTTCTGGATCCCCGTGTGCACCTGATCGAGATGAGCAGCTTCAGCGCGTCCGGATACGCGAACATCATCTTTGCCGCGAGGGTGATCCGGGAATTGCGGAAAATCGAAAAAGAGGTGCGTCCGGACATCATCCATCTCCACTCCTCCATCGCCGGAGGACTGGGGCGTCTCGCGTTCAGCGGAAAAAACAACACGCTGGTCTACACGCCCCACGGCTATGCGCATGTGCTTCTGGGACCGGGCAGAAAGAGCAGGATGTACGAGGCGATCGAGAAGTACCTCGGCAGGAAGAAGTGCATCACCCTGACCTGCTGTGAATCGGAGGATGAGGTCGCGAGGAAACTGTGCCGCAGAACCGCCTATATCGAGACCGGGGTTAATCTGAAGGAGCTGTCCTCTTTCCTGGACGGGATCGAACCGGAGAAAAGCGATACCTTCACGGTCTATACGCTGGGCCGCGTCTGTGTCCAGAAAAAGCCCGCGCTTTTCAACCGGATCGCGGAGCTCGTCCCGGAGGCGAGGTTTGTCTGGATCGGCAACGGGGAACTGGAAGACCAGCTGACGGCGCCCAACGTGGAGGTGACGGGCTGGAAACCGCGCAGGGAGGCCCTCGCCATGGCGCAGGGCGCGGATGCCTTCATCCTGTGTTCCTTCGGCGAGGCGATCTCCATGAGCCTTATCGAGAACATGTATATCCGCAAGCTGATTATGGTGAGCAACACCATGGGAAACAAGAGCGTTATCCACGACGGCGTCAACGGATATGTCTGCGAAACGGCAGAGGAATACGCGGAGCGGATCCGGGCGGCCATGAAGGCTTTCCCGTACGAACTCCCGGAGAGAGCGTACCGCGACGTTCTGGAAATCTACAACACCGAGGTCATGAAGAAAAAATACCTCCGGTTTTACAACAGTCTGACAAAAAACAAAAAGACCTGATATGAATGCTGATCCGTTTCTGACCATTATCGTTCCCGTGTACGGAATCCGGGAGGAATACCTGCGGCAGTGCATCGAGAGCCTCCTCGCGCAGGAGCGCGAGGACTTCCGTGTACTCCTCATCGATGACGGCTCCCCCGACAGATGCGGGGTTATCTGTGATGAATACGCGGAAAAAGACAGCCGTCTGACGGTGATCCACCAGGAGAATCAGGGCGTGTCCGCAGCCAGGAACAACTGCCTGCGCGTGACGGACACAGAATGGGTGGCCTTTGTGGACGCGGACGACTGGGTGGAGCGGGATTACGTGACGGCACTGTACGGGGAGCTGAACGGAAGCGCGCGGGACGCCGATGTCCTGCTGCTGGATTACACCCGGGAGCTTCGAAACAGCAGCGAGGTCAGGATTCTGGAAATGCCGGAGGGAGAAGTCTCCGGAGAAAACCTGGAGGCAGTCCGGAAATCCACTTATTACAAACTGCAGCTTCGCGGAAGGGACAGCGCGTATGACATGGTGGTCCTGTGGAACAAGGTCTACAGCCGCCGGTTCCTGCGGGAGCTTGACGTATGGTTTGTCCCGGAGGCCCGCAAGGGACAGGACAGGCTGTTCAACGCGGATGTCCTTTTAGGGGCGCGGAGGATCCGGTATCTGCACCGGTCCCTGTACCATTACCGGTGCCTTGAGGAGTCCAGGACAAACCGCTATGACCCGGACGTCCCCGCGCTGACCAGGATCGAGCTGAAATCGCTGCGGCGGATCGTCCGCCGGCACGGCCTGGAGGAACAGACGCGCGAATACCTGCGCTACAGGATCAGCACGAGGCTGTATGCCTGCATGCGCCTGTACTGCTTTCACGAAAACAACCCCGCGCCGCGGAGGGAGAAGCTGCGGCAGGCGGCACGGCTCGCCGCCTCGAAGCCCTTTGCGGATGCCGTCCGCAGCGTCGACCTGCGGCTGTTGAACCGGCAGGAGAGATTGTTTGTCCGGTGTGTGCGGAAAAAACAATTCGGCCTCCTCTATCTGCTTGTGCGGGTAAAAAGCATTGCTACCGGAAGGCGCCTGTCGAGGTGAAGACGGAGGAGTATTTACCGGCGCGAAGCCGGGAGAGGTTTATTTCTTGGTAAAGATTCTGCACGAACTGGCATATCTGGACGGCGGCGGTGTCGCGAGGCTCCTCTATGATTATTACGCCCATATGGACCGCGCCCGCATCCGCTTTGATTTTATGATCCTGGACGACGGCGGCGAAGGAATCCTGGAAAAACCGCTCCGGGAGATGGGCTGCCGTATTTTCAGGCTCCCTTCCCTGCGGAAGGACCCGGCGCGGCGGCTGCGCAGGATGAAGGAGATCCTGCTGGAGGGCGGATACGACGCCGTGCACAGCCACATCGCCGACCGCAGCTGCATTCTTCTGTCCATGGCAAAGCGCTGCGGTGTCCGGCACCGGTTTGCCCATTCCCACATTGCCCGGGAGGACTGCGGCCGCGTGAAGAGGGCCGTGAACCTGGTATTTCTGCGCCGCGCCAGATCCGCCGCGACGCAGCTTTTTGCGTGCGGGGAAGACGCCGGACTGTATATGTGGGGAAAGAGAGCGATGGAGCGCGGCAGGGTCAGGATCATGCGCAACGCCGTCTCGATCGACCGGTTCCGGTATGACCCGGCCGCGCGGAGGGAGGCCGCCCGGGAACTCGGGCTGGAAGGCAGGCATGTAGTCGGCATTGTGGGAAGACTGGAGCACCAGAAAAACCACGCCTTCCTGCTGGATGTCTTCGCGAAGCTGCGCGATCTGGACCGGGACGCGGTGCTCCTGGTCATCGGCGGGGGGAGTCTCGCGGACAGCCTGGAGGAAAAGGCCCGGCAGACGGGGATTCTCCCGCAGGTCCGCTTCCTGGGCGTGCGGTCCGATGTGGACCGGCTTTTGAATGTGCTGGACGTCTTCGTCCTTCCCTCTTTTTATGAGGGGCTCCCCGTCGTCCTCGTGGAGGCGCAGGCGAACGGCCTCCCGGCCGTCGCTTCCGATGCGATCACCCGGGAGATGGCCGTCACCGACCTGGTCCGGTTCCTCCCCTGCAATACCGATCCCGCGCGCTGGGCACAGGAAATCGCCAGGATCTTAGCGGACGGTCCCGGGACGGCGCGCCCCCGGGAATCCTATGCCGGAGAGATCGCGCGCGCGGGCTACGACATTGTAAAAGAGAGCAGGCGGATGCAGCGGTTCTACCTCTCCCGTCTGGACGAGGCAGAAGAGACAGGGAAAGGGAAGCGATGAACCAGCTGGAGATGAGAATCAGGGATGTCGGCTTTTCGGCGAAACAGCTTCTCCGCTATATCCGCATCCGGGAGCTTCGCAGGCAGCTGACGCGGCAGGCGCTGGCGGATCTGGAGGCCTCGGAAACACCGGAAGCGAAGAACGGGGAGAGGATCCTGTTCTGCGGTGTTCCCGTCCACAGGAATATGGGAGATCAGGCACAGCGGTACTGTATCCGCGGCTGGTGCCGGGAGAATTATCCGGACAGGACGCTCATCGAGCTCCCGTCGTGGCCGTTCTACAGCCGCGCGTTCCGGGAACGGCTCGCGCGGTCGGTTCGCCCGGAGGATCTTTTTGTCCTTCAGAGCGGCTACTGCACCACCAGCCGGCATTACGAGCACCGGATGCACCGCTTTGTCGTCGGCCGTTTTCCGGACAATCCGGTCCTGATCATGCCGCAGACAATCAGCTTCCGCTACCCGCGGGACGGATTCCGCACAGGGCGGATCTACGACAGGCACAAAAAGCTTCTCTTCCTGGCGCGGGACCGCGTGTCCTTCGGTTATGCAAAAAGGTTTTTCCCTTCGACCCGGGTGCTCCTGTATCCGGACATTGTGACTACGCTGATCGGCACCCGTACCTTTGACGGCGAAAGAGACGGCGTCTTTCTCTGTATCCGCGGCGACTCGGAAAAGAAATACAGCGCGGAAGAGATCGGAGCGCTCCGGACGGAGCTGGAGCGCAGGCAGATCCGGTGCGAGACCGGCGATACGGAGTCGGATCTGCCGCTGGACATGCTTGTAAGCGGCTTCGCGGAGGAGCTGGACCGCGTGCTGGAGCACTTTGCCTCGTTCCGGGCGGTCATCACGGACCGGTTCCACGGGACGATTTTTTCACTCATCAGCAACACGCCGGTGATTGTGCTCGCGACAAACGACCACAAGGTCGTGACGGGAACCGACTGGTTCCGGGACGTGTATCCGGAGGCCTTCGCGCTGGCGGATTCGACGGAACAGGCCCTGGAGCGGACGCTGCGGATCCTGGAGCGGGAACCGGAGATGGACAACCGGCCCTGGTTCCGGACGCGGTACTACGACCTCCTGAAAGCGAAATGGGAAGAAACCTGCGGAGCATGCGGGCACCCGGAAAAATGAGACCGCTTTTCACTGCGGCCACCCGAAAGCGAGACAGGAAGAAACAGGGAGACGGGGAGAGACAGATGCGAAAAAAATGGAAAAAGGCCCTGAAATATCTGTACAGCCGGGGATATGAGCTCGGCACCTCGGTGCGGGAGTATCAGAAGGGCGGCAAGCTGAGTCCGGCGGCCCTTCGCCGGTACCGGGACAGCGCGGCCCTGGTGGAGGCCCACTCCATTGAAAAGGGACTCGGGCTCAGGAACGTGGAGCCCGGACACAGCGGGGCCGTGGCGCGGAATCTTCTGAGTACCCTGCAGGAGATGGCCCGGGACCCGGAAGAGCGGGAGAGTTTTTCCTTCCGGGAGTCGCTCAGGATTGTCATGGCCTACATGGACTTTCAGGAGGGCTTTGACACCTCCTCCTTTCCCATGTATCCCGCGCTCCGGGAGCAGTACGACAGTCTCTGCGGTGTTCTCGGCGCGGACTATATGGAGAAGCTCCGCGGAGAACTGGACGCCGGCGCCTCGTATATCTCCGGTGAAGAACTCCTCGAAGGCGCGGCGTTTGACTTTGAAGCGTTTATCCGCACCCGCCACAGCATCCGCTCGTTCCGGCAGGAACCCCTGGATGAGCAGCTGATCCGCCGCGCCGTACAGATCGCCAACCTCTCCCCTTCCGCCTGCAACCGCCAGCCATCCGCGGTCTATTTCTGCAATTACCCGGAGAAGGTGGCGGAGATGGACCGGCTGATTACCGGCAGCGCCGGTTTTAAGGGGGAAGTGCCCAACTACCTCGTCCTCACGACCGACCGCGCCTGCTTTGCCTTTGTCGAGCAGTACCAGTGGTACATCAACGGGGGGATCTACCTGGCCTACCTCTCCCTGGCGCTGCACTCCCTGGGGATCGGACACTGCATCATGCAGTGGAAGGCCTTCCACAAGACGGAGAACACGCTGAAGAAGCTTCTGGGGATCTCGTCCACGGAGGCCATCGTGGCCGTCATCGGGTGCGGATACTATATGGAAGAGGTCCGCTGCATCCGCGCGCAGCGCAAAACGGCGGAGGACACGCTGCGGGTGGTGAAATGAGGCGATGAACGGATCACGGATCCGGCCTGTTCCAGGGGTTGTCCGGACGTGCTGATCAGCCCGGGCGGCTGAGCGATAAAAGGATCACGGATCCCGCCTGCTCCGGGCTTTCGCGCCGGGAGGCCGGACGCACGCCCTCCGCGCGGGGGCGGGAACGCTCCGGATCCGGCCCTCCGGCAGGCGGCTGACGGGAATATAGACAGACAGGACACGGTTTGACCTGTCCGGCAGTCCCGCGGCAGCGTCCGCAGGCAGCCGCACAACAGGTCCTGATGGACTTTTCCCTGTCCCATTCCGAGGAACGCGCATGAAAAAGCTGATCGAAAAATATAAGCGTCTGGGCGTCACGGCCAGGGCCTCCGTGTGGTTCGTTTTCTGCAACCTGATGATGAAGGGGATCTCCGTCCTCACGGTCCCGCTGTTCACCAGGCTTCTGACCACAGAGCAGTACGGCACCTACAGCCTCTACCTCTCGTGGTTCAATATTCTCACGATCTTTACGTCTCTGAATCTCTATTACGGCGTCTTCAATAATGCCATGAACCGGATCCGGGACCCTCGCGGGCGGGATGTCTATGTCTCCTCCATGCAGGGCCTCGTGACGACGCTGGTCCTTGTGCTGACGGCGGTGACCCTGCCGTTCCTCCATTTCTGGAGCCGGCTTCTGGGGCTGGGGGAGGCGGTCCTGTGCCTGATGCTCCTGCATCTGTGGGCCGAGCCCTGCGCGCAGTTCTGGCTGGCCAGGCAGCGGTTCGAATTCAATTACCGGCACGCCGTGGTGATCACACTGTTAAAAAGCGCGCTGAATCCCGCGCTGGGGCTGTGGATGGTCCTGCGCGCGGAGAGTGACCGGGCGTTTGCCCGGATTCTGTCGGTCGTGCTCGCGGAGCTTCTGACGGCGGGGTGCCTGATGGTGCTTCAGTTCGCGCGGGGCAGGACTTTTTTTCACCGGAAACACTGGAAATACGCCCTGGGCTTCAACCTGCCGCTCCTGCCGCACTATCTGTCCATGGTCGTCCTCTCGCAGTCCGACCGGGTCATGATCGAGAAGCTGACCGGCAAGAGCAATGTGGGCATCTACAGCGTCGCCTACAGCATCGGCATGCTGGTCCAGCTGTTCACCAACGCGATCAACAGCTCGCTGACGCCCTGGACCTATGAGATGCTGAACAAAAAACAGTACGGGGAGATCCGGCGGAACGCGAACATGCTCCTGTGCGCGCTGGCCGGCCTGATCGCCTGCATGCTGCTGTTTGTGCCCGAGGCGGTTGCAATCTTCGCGGCGAGGGAGTATTATGAAGCGGTTTATGTTGTCCCGCCGGTGGCCTGCAGCGTGTTTTTCATCTTTCTGTACAACATCTTCGCGATCCCCCAGATGTATTTCGAGCGGCAGAAGGCGATGTCCTTCGCGTCTGTGGCGGCGGCGCTTCTGAATCTCCTGCTGAACTATATTTTTATCGGGATGTTCGGATACGTCGCGGCGGGCTATACCACGGTGGCCTGCTATCTTGTTTACAGCGCGGGACACTATATTTTCAGCCGCAGGGCCTGTATGGAGGAAATCGGGCATTTTGACCTGTACGATGAGAAGGCGGTCCTTCTGATCTCGCTGTTCATGCTCGCCGTTTCCGTCGGCGTGAATTTCCTGTTCCCGCACAGGCTGCTCCGGTACCTGCTCGCGGCCGTGGCCGCTGCGGGCGCCTTCCGGTTCAGGCGGGAGCTCCTGACAGCGCTTTTGCGCAGCCGCGCGTCGGGGGGAGAGAAATAAGGACTGCCACGCAAATAAATGCTCCGTCCGGCGTGTCTTTTTCTTCGGCCGCACAAGGAAGAATCAGCAAATTGTTAATTTAGAAAGGATAAATCACACATGAAAAGAGAAAGCGGAATCCTGTACCCTGTATCCTCCCTGCCCTCCCGTTTCGGGATCGGGAGCTTTTCAAGGGAAGCCTATGAGTTCATCGATTTCCTGAAGGAAGCCGGTCAGTCGTACTGGCAGGTGCTGCCGCTGTGCCAGACGGGCTTCGGGGACTCCCCTTACCAGTCGGTCTCTTCCTTCGCGGGCAATCCGTATTTCATTGACCTGGAAAAGCTGATCGAGGAAGGCCTTCTGACCTGGGACGAGGTGAACCGCTATGATTTCGGACAGGATCCGGAAAAGGTGGACTACGGCGCGATGTACAACTGCCGGTACGAAGTGCTGCGTATCGCGTTCGACCGCTTCCGGACGCTGGAGAATGCCCCCAGCCACAGCCAGTACCACGCAGAGTACCAGGCGTATCTGGAGCGGGAGCACTACTGGCTCTTCGACTACGCCCTGTACATGGCGCTGAAGAAAAAATACGAGGGGAAATCCTGGACGGACTGGGACGCCGGCGAGCGCCTGCGCGACAAGGCGGCGCTGGAGGCCGCGGCGGCGCAGCTTGGTGACGACATCGATTTCTACCGCTTCCTGCAGTTCGAGTTTGACCGCCAGTGGAAGAAGCTCCATGCCTACGCGAAGGAAAAGGGCGTCAAAATCATCGGCGACATTCCTTTCTACGTGGCGATGGACAGTGCCGCGACCTGGGCGCACGCGGATATCTTCAAGTTCGACAAGGACCTCGTGCCGACCGTCGTGGCCGGCTGCCCGCCCGATGCCTTCTCCCCCAGCGGCCAGCTCTGGGGCAACCCCGTCTACGACTGGAAAAAGATGAAAAAGGGCGGCTATGACTGGTGGATCCAGCGCTTTGCCCGCAATTTTGAGTTCTATGATGTCGTCCGCCTCGACCACTTCAACGGTTTCGCGGAATACTATGAGGTTCCCTACGGCGACAAGACCGCTGAGAACGGCACCGTCGTCAAGGGCCCCGGCATGGATTTCTTCAGGGCGGTCAAAAAGGAGCTGGGCGACGTCGCCATCATCGCCGAGGATCTGGGCAACATCACCCCCGCGACCGAGAAGCTTCTCGAGAGCACGGGCTATCCCGGAATGAAGGTGCTCCAGTTCGCTTTTGACCCCACCGAGTCCAGCTATTACCTCTCTTACAATCATGTAAAAAACGCGGTCGTCTACACCGGGACGCACGACAACACCACGACCCGCGCCTGGATCGAGCAGTGCAGTGACCACGACCGCGACTTCGCGCGCCGCTTCATCCACTCCGAGAACACCGACTACGGCGCGTTCACCTGGGATTTCATCCGCGAAGCCTACCGGAGCGTCTGCGATCTGTGCATCATCCCCATCCAGGACTACCTGGTCAAGGGCGAGGAGGCCCGCCTCAACACCCCCGGCACTGCCTGGGGCAACTGGCAGTGGCGCGTCCGCCCGAACTTCCTCTCCGGGGAGCTGGCGCGCAGCATCTATGACCTGACAAAGCTTTACGGCAGACTTCCGAAAAAAGACAAGGCGGAAAAGGCGGAGAAGGACGGCGAGTAATTCCGGCTGCACCGGTTACAGTCAGACCGCACGTACCTGTTCACGCCCTCGAGAGGGCGTCAACAGGTACTGATGACACGGCCCGCGCAAGGAGTCTTTCCGCCTGACGGCGGACGCCGGCCGGCTGGGGGCAGAGGGCGGCAGGGCCGCCTCTACCCTGTTTCCTCGTTTTCTCGCCCCGGGGAAATATGATTCCCCGGCTGCCGCGCAGGCCCGGACGGCATGCAGGAAAGCAGACAGACCGGCCGGAGTTCCGGGAGGGCAGAAAAACCGCGGAATATTTGTATACATGTACACAGATATCTGCAAAAATGGCTTCCGCCGGCATTTTTTCGTGGATTTTTTTGAATAGCGTGTTTATAATGGGTTAGATATATGGAAAAGAGACTCAAAATGACCGCACATGTGGCCAGAGAGGAGAGTACATGCCCCAGAGAACAGACATCCACAAAGTACTGATCATCGGCTCCGGTCCGATCGTCATCGGACAGGCGTGTGAATTTGACTATTCGGGTACGCAGGCGTGCAAGGCGCTGCGCAGCCTCGGCTATGAGATCGTGCTGGTCAATTCCAACCCGGCGACGATCATGACAGATCCTGAGATGGCGGACAGGACCTATATCGAACCGCTGAATGTCGACAGGGTCACGCAGATCATTAAAAAGGAGCGCCCGGACGCGCTGCTGCCGAATCTGGGCGGCCAGTCCGGCCTGAACCTCTGCGCGGAGCTGTACAAGCAGGGAATTCTGGACCAGTACGGAGTCAAGGTTATCGGCGTGCAGGCGGATGCCATCGAGCGCGGCGAGGACCGCATTGAATTTAAAAAGACCATGGACAAACTGGGCATCGCGATGGCCAGGAGCGAGGTCTCCTACAGCGTGGAGGAAGCGCTGGAGATCGCTGACCGCCTGGGGTATCCTGTCGTCCTGCGTCCGGCCTATACCATGGGCGGCGCCGGCGGCGGCCTGGTATATAATAAAGAAGAACTGAAGACGGTCTGCGCCCGCGGTCTGCAGGCCTCGCTGATCGGGCAGGTCCTGGTCGAGGAGTCAATCCTGGGCTGGGAGGAGCTCGAGCTCGAGGTCGTCCGCGACAAGGACAACAACATGATCACGGTCTGCTTCATCGAGAACGTGGACCCCTGCGGCGTGCACACCGGCGACTCTTTCTGCACCGCGCCGATGCTGACCATCGACGAGGATCTCCAGAAGGATCTGCAGGAGCAGGCATACAGGATCGTCGAGCACATCGGCGTCATCGGCGGCACGAACGTGCAGTTCGCGCACGACCCCAAAAGCGGCCGCGTGATCGTCATCGAGATCAACCCCCGCACCTCCCGCTCCTCCGCGCTGGCTTCCAAGGCGACGGGCTTCCCGATCGCGCTGGTTTCCGCGAAGCTGGCGACGGGGCTCACCCTGGCGGACCTGACGGATTCCCGCTTCGGGACGCTGGATAAATATGTTCCCACCGGCGATTTTGTCGTCGTCAAGTTCGCCCGCTGGGCGTTCGAGAAATTCAAGGGCGTCGAGGACAGGCTGGGCACGCAGATGCGCGCGGTCGGGGAAGTCATGAGCATCGGCAAGACCTATAAGGAGGCCTTCCAGAAAGCTGTCCGCTCCCTGGAGAAGGGACGCTACGGCCTCGGCCATGTGAACGGATACGACAAAATGTCCCTCAACGAGCTGCGCCAGCTCCTCATCGACGTCTCCTCCGAGCGCCACTTCATCATGTACGAGGCGCTGCGCAAGGGCATGAGCGTGGATGAGATCTTCGAGATCACGAAGGTCAAGCACTGGTTCATCGGGCAGATGAAGGAGCTCGTAGAGGAAGAGGAGGCCCTCGTCCGCGAATTCAGCGGCCGCGTGCCCTCCGACGAAGTCCTGCTGCAGGCGAAAAAGGACGGTTTCTCCGACCACTATCTGGCGCAGATCCTCGGCGTGACGCAGGATGAGATCCGCCACGCCCGCGAGGCTCTCGGCTGCACCGAGCGCTGGGAGGGCGTCCATGTCAGCGGCACGCAGGACAGCGCGTATTACTATTCGACCTATATCGGGGAGGACAGGAACCCGATCAACAACGACAGGCCCAAGATCATGATCCTGGGCGGCGGCCCCAACCGCATCGGCCAGGGCATCGAGTTCGACTACTGCTGCGTCCACGCGGCCCAGTCGCTCAGAAAGCTCGGATTCGAGACCATTATCGTCAACTGCAACCCCGAGACCGTCTCGACCGACTACGACACCTCCGACAAGCTCTATTTCGAGCCCCTTACGCTGGAGGACGTCCTCTCGATTTACAGAAAAGAAAAACCCGTGGGCGTCATCGCGCAGTTCGGCGGGCAGACACCCCTGAACCTTGCCTCCAAGCTGGAAAAAGAGGGCGTGAAGATCCTCGGGACCTCGCCCGCTGTCATCGACCTCGCGGAGGACCGCGACCATTTCCGCGCCATGATGGACAAGCTGGGCATTCCTATGCCGGAGGCCGGCATGGCGACGACCGTGCAGGAGGCGCAGGAGATCGCCTCGAAGATCGGTTATCCCGTCATGGTCCGCCCTTCCTATGTCCTTGGCGGGCGCGGCATGGAGGTCGTCCACGACGACGAACAGATGGCGGACTACATGGCCGCCGCCGTCGGCGTGACGCCTGACCGCCCGATCCTGATCGACCGGTTCCTCCACAACGCCATGGAGTGCGAGGCGGACGCGATCTGCGACGGAACCCACGCGTATGTCCCCGCGGTCATGGAGCACATCGAGCTCGCCGGCATTCATTCCGGCGACTCCGCGTGCATTATCCCTTCGCGGCATATTTCGGAAAAGAATCTGGAGACCATCCGCGAGTACACCCGCCGGATCGCCGAGGAGATGCACGTCGTCGGCCTGATGAACATGCAGTACGCGATCGAGGACGATGTCGTCTTCGTGCTGGAGGCCAATCCGCGCGCGTCCCGCACGGTCCCGCTGGTTTCCAAGGTCTGCGGCATCCGCATGGTTCCGCTGGCGACCGAGATCATCACCGCGGACCTCACAGGGCGCAAGTCCCCCGTCCCGGATCTCAAGGAGAGGGACATCCCCTATTACGGCGTCAAGGAGGCGGTTTTCCCGTTCAACATGTTCCCGGAGGTCGACCCGGTCCTCGGACCCGAGATGCGCTCCACCGGCGAGGTGCTGGGCATTTCCCGGTCCACCGGCGGCGCCTTCTTCAAGGCCGAGGAGGCCGCGAAGATGCAGCTTCCGCTCGAGGGGACCGTTCTGATCACCGTAAGTGAGCCCGACCGCCCCTACGCGCCGGAGATCGCCCGCAGATTCCACGAGGCGGGCTTCAAGGTCCTCGCGACCGACAAGACCTGCAAGGCCATCGCGCAGGCGGGTATCCCCGTCGAGCGTGTCAACAAAAACTACGAGGGCCGTCCGAACATCCTCGACCTGATCACCAACGGGCAGATCCAGATGATCGTGAATACCCCCATGGGCAAGGGCGCGCGCCACGACGACAGCTATCTGCGCAAAGCGGCCATCAAGGCGAAGATCCCGTACGTGACCACCGCCGCGGCGGGCCTCGCGGCCGCGGAGGGCATCAGCCACTTGAAGCGCAAGGGGAAAGGCCTCATCCTGCCTCTGCAGGAGTGGCACGCCATGATCCGGGATATAGACTGAAAACAGAGGGGCGGGTTCGGATGCGTTTCTCAGAGAATCTAAAGGAAGAGTTCGTCCTGTGGCTCCGGCAGGGAATCCTTTCCGGGAAGGTCTCCGACTTTCTGCGCGGTCTGACGGACATTCTGTATTACCCCGTTTTCGCCTTCTGCTACGGCTGGATTTTCATCGTGGATTCGACAATGTTCTCGAAGAAGATGCCGGACGCGTTCAAGGAGACGATGACGGAGTACTATCACATCGCGGTCTTTGCTGCCCTCCTGTGCGCGGTCGCGGCCATGCTGGCCCAGAACAGCGTTCATCTGGCGGTCTTCGAGACGCTCCTGATGATCGTCGGATACACTTCCTACAAGATCGGAGGACACAAGTTTTCGTATTTTGTCCTCTGTGTCCTGATTGTGGGGGCGACCGGCAGATCCTTCCGGAAAATCCTGTCCATTTCTTTTGTGTTGGGATGCCTCGGGATGGCCGCCGCCTACGCGGGGTGCCGGCTGGGGATCATAGAGGATCTTGTGTACCGGGGCGGGCGCCATGCCTACGGCATGGTCTACTGTACAGACTGTGCGGCACACATCCTGTTCCTGATGCTGACATATGCCATGCTCCGCATCGCGTCCTTCAGGATCGCGGATTACGCGGTACTTGTTTTCGGCGTGATCTTCATGTGGGGAACGGGCGGAAAGACGAATATGATCTGCGCGGGACTTCTGTTCGCGGTGATCCTGCTGCACCGCCTCGCGCGGCATCCTTCCGTGCGCAGCTTCCTGCGGCGCCGCGGCATGAGGGCCGCGCGCCGCGTGCTCGGCGCGGCTGTGAGTTTCTCCTTTCCTGCCTGCGCGGCGTTTTCTTTTGGCGCCGTACTGCTGATCCCGTCGGACAGCCCGGCGATCAAGCCCCTCGGGCACACCATCGCCAAGCGCCTGGAGCTGGGGCTGCGCGCTCTGCAGGAGCACCCGTTCACCTTTTTCGGCACGAAAATCAAGGAGCACAGTTTTGGCGGCAGGACGACAAACCTGCCCGGATGGGACAGCTATTTTTTTATTGATTGTTCGTATATTCGTTATTATCTGTTCGGGGGCGCGATCTTGTTTGTCATGCTCCTGATTGTGCTGACCTGTACGCAGATCAGATGCTACGCGGCGCGGAAGGATGTTTATCTTATGATCCTGATGATCGCCGCGATGGTGTGTATTATGGAACACCACCTGGTGGATTTCAGTTTCAATGTCTTTCCCCTGATGGCTTTTTCCGACAGCCGTTTCTTCAGAGGAAAGCCCCCGCAGATCCAGAAACCGGGGGGAAAAGAGCAGGAGCAGCCCGCGCAGGAGACGTGCTGAATCCGGAAGCGGCGGGGAAAGAGCCGGAGTACACCGCGCGGGAAACGCGTTGAAACGTGAAAACGTGCCGCTTTCCGGCGGCGGAGCGCATGAGATAAGCCGCGCTGGAAACGCGCGGGAAAGAAGAAAAATATGGAGTCACTGTATATCGTTATGCCCGCCTATAACGAGGCGGAGAATATCGAGGGCGTTGTCCGTGCCTGGTACCCGCTTCTGGGCGGGAAGGCGGACAGTTCGCGCCTTGTGATCGCGGACAGCGGCAGTACGGACGCCACGCACGGGATCCTCCTTCGTCTGCAGCAGGAAATGCCGCAGCTGGAGATTCTGGAGAATACAGGGAAGCAGCACGGACCGAAACTGATCGCGCTGTACAACTACGCGGTTTCCCGAAACGCGGACTATATTTTCCAGACAGATTCCGACGGGCAGACGGACCCGTCGGAGTTTGCCGCTTTCTGGAAGCGGCGCGGAAAATATGACGCGATCCTCGGGTACCGGCGGATCCGGGGCGACGGCAGATCGAGAGCCTTTGTCGAGCGTGTCGTCTGCATGCTCCTGCTCCTGTATTTCGGCGTGAAGGTTCCGGACGCGAACGCGCCCTTCCGGCTGATGAAGACTTCCCTTGTCGCGAACTATCTCGACAGGTTTTCGGAGGACTACAATATTCCCAATATCATGCTGACCGCTTTTTTCGCGCATGATCACGTGAAGCTCGCGTTCCGGGAGATCTCTTTCCGACCCAGACAGGGCGGGACGAATTCTCTCAACATTCCCGGGATCGTGAGGATCGGCTGGGGAGCACTGGGTGATTTTGCGGGTTTTAAAAAGGAAATGTGAATGTACCGGGCGCGGCGGCTGCTTTCGCAGCTGCCGTGTGGTTTCTAAGGCACTGTTCGCAGATAACCGGAAAGAGCCGGCAAAAACCATTGCAGGAGATGAGGAAAGACTACAGGGAGGAAACTTCCATGGGGAAAAAAAGGACGGCTCTTCCGGAGTGGTTTGAGCGGGGAATCAGCGCGGCCTATCTGTTTATCCTTGCGCTGGTCATGGCGCTGCAGAATTCTGACAGTATCTGGGGGAACGGAGAGACGTGGGGGGATGCGTCTGTCTATAAGTATGTTGCATGGATGATGGATCTCGGGTACATGCCCTATAAGGATACCTTCGACCACAAAGGGCCGCTGCTCTATTGTTTTTTTCTGGCCGGCAGACAGATTGCCTCCTGGAGAGGCGTGTGGGTTCTGTATTTCGGAGTACTGTTTCTGTCGCTCTGCCTGATTTACCTGATTTTCCGCAGGTTCTGTACCAGGCCGGTTTCGTGCGCGCTGATGCTGGTGATTTTCGCCCTTTCTTTTGACTACGCAGTCGATAACATGTCCCCGGAGGATCTGTCGCTTCCTTTCCTCGCCTGTGCCCTGATTATTTTTCTGGACTATTTTCTTTATGATAAAATCTCCCGGTGGAGGCTCCTGCTGACGGGAGCCTGTTTCGGTGCTGTGCTGATGATGAAGGCCCAGATGATTTCCGTCTGGTTCGTCTTCTGCATTGCCGTCCTGATCAGGAACCTTCGGGAAAAGACGCCGGGGAAGATCGGATATTTCCTCGTTTTTTTCCTGGCTGGATGCGCGGCCGTCGTGCTTCCTTTCTGTATCTGGCTGGTGCGCGGCGGGGCCTGGAAAGATTTCATTGAGGATTACATTGTCTTTAACATGAAGTATTCCAGGTCTTATTCCGGCAGTACCGCCCTGGAGAGCCTTTTGAACAAAGCCAGGGCGGCAGTGTATTATTTGAACCGGCCGATCGTCCTCATCGGGCTGTTCCTGTGCGCGGCGCTGGTCCTTCTCGACAGGTCGAACCGGTCATTTCATGCCGTGTATCTTGTGTACCTGCTCGTGACAATCGCGCTGGCCTCCCTCGCGGGGAAGACCTACCGGCATTACGGCGCCGGTCTGATTGTCGCGCTCAGCTATCCGCTGGCGGCGTTCGCGTCCTTTGCAGGGGGAGCCGCGCGCGTGCCTGCCGGAGATTCATTGGAGGAATCCGCAGGAGATCCGCCCCGGAAATCCGCGGGAGGCCTGCTGCGGGAATCCTCGGAAGAGGCACTTCATGAATCCGCAGGAGTTCCTCTGAGGAAATCCGCCGGAGAGGCGCTGCAGGAATCCGCG
>JAUNJS010000114.1:0-3891 GCA_030533125.1 Eubacteriales bacterium
TTTCTTCCCTTCCAATATTGTTTTGCCCCGGTTCGGGGGTTTTTTTCCGTTACAGTTCCGTCTCTTCCGTCTCCGCCTCCCCGGTTTCCGCGGCGTCAGACATGCTGTCCGGAAGTTCCCACGTCTCTCCCATGTCAGGCATACCGTCCTGAAGCTCTCCGTCTTCTCCCACGCCGTACCCGCCTTCCTGAGGCTCTCCGTCTTCTCCCGCGCCGTACCCGCCGTCCGGGAACTCCCCGGTTTCCATCATGTACATATCAGGCTGCACATATTCGTCGTCCTCGCTTTCCGGAACAGACTCCGCGTCCACAGGTTCCTGACCGTAAGGCCCGCCCGGAGTCCCTTCCGCATGTGTCGAAAGATCCGCGCCGTAAGGCCAGTCAAAGGGCCCGCCGGAAGATCCGCCCGTGTTCATGGGCAGCATGCTGTCCGGCCTTCCGGAAGCCGCGCCGGTTCCGATCGCGTACACGTTGTCCGCCTCGCCGGCGCCCTCCGCGTATTCCGCGAATTCCTCGGAATCGGCAAAATCCACGTCACCGCTCTCCCCGGCCGGAACACCGGTGCTGAGCAGCAGGTCATCCCGCGCAGCGCCCATTGCCATTCCGATCACTAACGCGAGCAGAAGTTCCCCGGAGAATCCAAGCGCCATCCAGAGCGTGCTTTTCTCCACAATTCCGTATCCGATGCACGCAGCACAGGCTCCGTGCACGAGAAACGGCAGCAGGAAGCTGATAAAAAGCATAAATCCCGCCCTGTAGCCATGGCTTTTCTGTTCCGATTTCTTGGCGACCCCGTAGAGGGCACCCATAAGCCCCGAGAAGCCGAAATGGGAGGGAATATACAGAAGGGCAAAGATAAAGGAGGACACAGCGCCTGCCTCCAGAAAGTCCGGCATTGCCGCCCGCAGCAGTTCCATGTCCGCGGGAACCACAAGATGGCTGATCTGCCAGGCCGCGTACATCAGCGCGGAAAAGCCCGCGCCCACGACTGTGGACGCCGCGATTCCGTCCGCGACGGAATCCATCGTCATCTTGTCCCAGGTCGAGGAGCGCAGAATGAAGTGCTTCCATCCCTCCTCAATCAGCGCCGTCGACAGGACATAGCGAAGCAGGAGGGAAACCAGCATCCGTCTTCTTTCCGACTGAAACAGACGGAGCAGTACGGAGGATGCCAGAGCGCCTCCGGCTTCCATTAAAAAGGCAGGAACCGCGGCCGCCATCCCGAGGAACAGGAGCTTCAGGAGTACACCGACCGAGCCCCTGCCGAACGCCCCCGAACGAATGGGGACAAGCAGGATCGGAATCAGCAGCAGATACGCGGTAATAAAGAGTACAATCAGATTCATGCTGTAACCTCCACATGCCCGAATCTCGGGTCGGATCAGGCGCATCAGACCATGGAGAGGGAAATTCGTCTCTTTTTAATGTCCACGGAGAGGACGGTGACTTCGACGATGTCGCCCACGCTGACAGCTTCGAGGGGATGTTTGATGAAGCGTCTGCTGAGCTTCGAAATATGGACAAGGCCGTCCTGGTGGACGCCGATATCCACGAAAGCGCCGAAGTCCACAATGTTGCGGACAGTTCCTTTGAGTTTCATCCCCGGGGAGAGATCCTCCATGGAGAGGACGTCGCTGCGAAGAACAGGCGCGGGCATGTCCTGCCGGGGGTCGCGCCCGGGTTTTTCAAGTTCGGCCAGAATATCCCGCAGGGTGATCTCACCCACGCCGAGGCGCCTTGCCGCCGCGGCCGTGTCGGGAACCATGGTCCTCATTCTGCGTAGGGCGGACGTCTCCATGGGAACCTGCAGGAGCTGTGCCAGCGTCTGCACGGCCGCGTAGCTCTCGGGATGGACCGCCGTGTTGTCCAGGGGGTTTTTGCCGCCGCGGATCCGCAGAAAGCCCGCGCACTGCTCATAGGCCTTGGGGCCGAGTCCCTTCACCTTCCGCAGCTGGCTCCGCTCCGCGAACGCCCCGTTTTCCTCCCGCCACGCGACGATATTTCTGGCGACCGACGCGCTGACACCGGAGATATGGGACAGGAGCGGCGCCGAAGCGGTGTTGAGATCCACGCCGACGGCATTGACGCACTTTTCCACCACGCCGGAGAGAGCAGTCTCTAGTTTTTTCTGGTTCATGTCATGCTGGTACTGGCCCACGCCGATTGCGCGCGGATCGATCTTGACCAGCTCCGCGAGCGGATCCTGGAGCCTGCGCGCGATCGAGGCCGCGCTCCGCTGGCCGACGTCAAACTGCGGGAATTCCTCGGTGGCCAGTTTGCTGGCGCTGTAAACGGACGCTCCCGCCTCGTTGACGATCACATATTGCAGAGGTTTCCCTGTTTTTTTGAAAAAACCGGTGATGACCTGCTCCGATTCCCGGGAAGCCGTCCCGTTTCCCACGGAAAAGAGAGTAATGCCATGTTTCGCGATCAGCCTTTCCAGCACCGCCTCCGCCTCTCTGACCTTGTTCTGCGGCGCTGTGGGATAGATCACGGCCGTATCCAGCACCTTCCCGGTCGGATCCACGACAGCCAGCTTGCAGCCGGTGCGGAACGCCGGATCCCAGCCGAGGACCACCCGGCCCGCGACGGGCTGCTGCATGAGGAGCTGTTCCAGATTCTGTTTAAAGACCGCGATGGCGCCGTCCTCCGCTTTTTCCGTGAGCGCGCTGCGGATCTCGCGCTCGATCGCGGGACCGATCAGGCGGTCATAGCTGTCCGCGCACACTTCCTCGAGCACCGGAGCGGTCCACGGGTTCACCTGCCCCCTGTGTTTCCGGATCACCTGCCGGTTCAGGTAGTGCCGGATTTTTTCCGCCGGGGCATCGACCCTGACCGTCAGATACCCCTCCTTCTCGCCGCGGTTGATGGCCAGCACTCTGTGTCCGGGAATGCGGGACATCTGTTCCTCGTAGGCAAAATACATCTCATAGACCTCGGCGCGGTCCTCCGCCTTCGCGGCATTTTTTCCCGCGGCCTTCCGGGCGGTTTTTCCGGCAGCGGCGTTCCCGGAGGCGGCGTCCGGAGAGGAGCCGTCTCCGTCAGTGCCCCGCGCGGACTCCCCTTTCCCGGCGGAACCTTTCTTTGCGGAGACGAGAAAGCCGTCTTTCGCGGTGCACTCCCGGATCCATGTCCGGTAATCCGCGTTGTCGGAAATCATTTCCGCGAGGATGTCCCGCGCCCCCTGCAGGGCCGTCTGCGCATCGGGCACTTCTTTCTCCGCATCGATATATTTCCGCGCCTCCTCCAGGGCCGGGTGATCCGCGTCCGGCGACAGAAGCCAGTCCGCGAGGCCCTGCAGGCCCCTCTCTTTCGCGATCCCCGCCCGCGTCCTGCGCTTCGGGCGGAACGGGCGGTACAGGTCCTCGACGGCCACCTGGGTCTGTGCCGCCTCGATCTGCGCCCGGAGTTCCTCTGTCAGCTGCCCCTGCGCCGCGACGGTCTCCAGCACCTTCGCCTTTTTTTCTTCGAGATTGCGAAGGTACGAGAGCCGCTCGTCCAGTGTCCGCAGCTGCTCGTCGTCCAGGGTTCCGGTCGCTTCCTTCCGGTATCTCGCGATGAACGGAATCGTATTTCCCTCATCGATCAGAGATACCGCCGCTTCCACCTGCCAGGGCTTTACCTGCAGTTCCTGCGCAATGGTCCGCGCGATTGCCTTTTCCACCCGCTGCGCCGCGTCGTTCAAAGGCTCCCCGGCCCCGGCTCTCCCGGTTTCCGCCGCCCCCGATTCCGCTGCGTCTGCCTGCCCTGCCCGGGCCCGCGTTGTATCCTTGTCCATAATCCTTTTATCCTTCCTCAGGCCCGGGACAGGTCCTTGCTTTTCCGGTTCCGGCTTCTGCCTGTCCCGTCTTACCGGTTCCGGTCTCTGCCGTACATTCTGATTTCTTCAGTT
>JAUNJS010000114.1:3991-5089 GCA_030533125.1 Eubacteriales bacterium
GGGATCGGCCGGGCTGCCTGTCAATGCCTGATGTTTTTCAAACGCTGTTGTTAACCGGACTTCCGATGTGCTATAATGTCCGCTGTCTGAAATGCAGTTGATCGAAGGCGCGCAGCGCTTCCGGCGGATTTCGCAGCGCGAAAGACGCAAAGCCTCGAAGAGGCTTTATAAGATCGCGGGCAGAACTCGAAGCGTCTGCGAGCCAGAGCATTGGCCTGTTCCGAAAATATATGTTCTATACGGAAACGTCCTCTTCTGAAGAACTGTTTCCTTTTATGCTGATTATCTGCTGATTTTCAACTGCGCATTACTGATTCTGCTGCCTGCTGATTATCTGCTGATTTTCAACTGCGTATTACTGATTCTATTGCCTGCCGACGATCTTTCTGCTATCATGCCTGCTGAATTAAATCCAGTGTCGACAATGGCTGACAATGGCTGCGGAAATCCCGCCGCCGGATGAGGAGATTTGAACCATGCGCGCAAATGCCCCCTCTGAATCTGTTTTGAATACACATCCCGTCCTGCTGCAGGGAGCCCCTGAACGGCGCGGTCTGCGTCCGCGTCTGTTTCGGCACAGGAGGTGTCTGTGTACGAAAATCCTGGCCGCCGCGGCTCTGAGTGCCGCTCTCTTTTTATCCGGCTGTTCCGGGACAGGCACCATGTATACACCGGACTTCTGGGAAGACTCCTCCCTGGGCGCGACGGAAGCTTCCTTCGCGGGAACAGGCGAGGAAGCAGCAGATGCGGAAAACGGTGCTCCGGCAGAAGCAGGGCAGCAGGACAGTGCACACGAAGGAGGTCCGGAAGGCGGAGAATCCGGGGAGGAACCCCGTGTACTGAAGGCTTTTCTGGAAGGTACCGGCAGTGACCTGTTCAGTATCGAGACACTGGATTATTACTATGGATTTATGCTGGATACCGCCTCCCTCCAGCTTCCCTGCAGCTGTTTTGACATCACCTACGCAGGGTGGGAACTCCGGCTGCCGCAGAGCGAAAAAGAAGACGGCGAAGATTCTCTGATCCCGCCGTATACCTATGAGTTTTTCGACGCCGTCCCGGCTTCGGGTAATTCCGCCGGCACCGCGCGGAACAAAC
>JAUNJS010000114.1:5099-7136 GCA_030533125.1 Eubacteriales bacterium
CGCGGCGCCTTCCGCGTGTACCGTCTGCGGAATCCAGGCCGACAAAGAAAGCGGTGTGTCTCTCCAGACGGTATTCGGTGCCGGGCTGGGCAACACCCTTGCGGATCTGACTGCCGTGTTCGGTACGGATTCCTCGATCTATTCGCTGACCAGATACAGCGACGGAATCTGCAGCATCCGCTACCGTTTTTCCAACGGACTCATGGAGGAGCAGCGGGTGCCTGTTCTCGCGGAGGCAGAGGAAAAATCCCTCGCAGAGTATATTCTGGCCGAGACAGGAACAGACGGAAAAACCATCGAGCGGCTCACCCTCTGCTATTTCCGGCTTCCGGATGAAAAACCTGTGTCGGAATCTCTGCCTGATTTCCTGTCAGAATGAGACCTCCCCGCTTTGCTCGACGAGCGTGACGCCGCTGACCTCGGGGAGATTTGCCAGTTCATTCGTCAGACGCAGGCGCTGCTTTGTACGGATTTTCAGCACCACACTCTGCTTACCGTCCACCTTTCCCGTGGAGATCAGTTTTACGCGGGAGCAGGAACGCCATGTAGTGTCCTCGCACACTTTCCACAGATCGGTTTTGTCTCCGGGATGTCCGTACACCGACAGAATCAGCGGCGCGCTCCCCAGAGGCAGCAGGTCAAGGAAAATCACTGCCGCGGTCATGACAATCGACACGATGATTCCCAGGCGCCACTTCCCGGACGCCATGAAAATCCCGACAGCTACGGACCACAGGATAAAGACCTCGTCCATCGGTTCCTTGACGGCCCCACGCAGGCGGATGATCGACAGTGCCCCGACGACGCCGATGGAAGCGATCGCGTTCTGGTGCATCAACAGGATCAGGGCGGCTGTCACGGGTCCCGCGCACAACAGAGAAAGATTGTAGTTTTTGGAATAAAACGACCTTCGCCCCGTGATCCAGTAACAGGCGTAAATATAGATCGACAAAATCATGGACGCCAGAATCGCTACGGCGATTCCTTTCCCCTGGTATTCCGAAGGCGGATAGCCTTCCGACAAAATCTTGTAGATAATATCAATTAAAGACATGTCTGCTTCCCTTTCCAGAACAGGTTTTCCCTGTTAACATCCTCTGCACTTCCCCTAACGGAACCGCCGTGTATCTCCTCTGTACGGACAGGTTTTTCTGATATCATTCCCGGCATTTCCCCCAACGGAACCGCCGTGTATCTCCTCTGTACGGACAGGTTTTCCCTGTTATCATTTTTATTTCCCCGGATCCGCGGATCTGTCACCGGAACTTTTCCATCAGCTCGACGCCCGCGCTGGTGCCCAGGCGCTCCGCGCCGGCCGCGATCATCTCCATCGCGGTGTCGAAATCCCGGATGCCGCCGGCGGCTTTTACCTTCACCTCTTCCCCGACAACCGACTTCATCAGCCGCACGTCCTCAACCGTCGCGCCCCCGGTTCCAAAACCCGTAGATGTCTTGACAAAATCCGGGCGCACCCGCCTGGCGATTCCGGCCGCCTCGCGTTTTTCTTCGTCTGTCAGATAGCAGTTTTCAAAAATCACCTTGCAGAGAACTCCGCGCGCGTGACAGGCATCCGTGATTTTTTGCATTTCCTGCTCGATCAGCTCCAGATTTCCGTTCCTGAGCTCCGCGACGTTCAATACATAATCAATCTCATCCGCGCCCCTTTTGATGGCGTCCTCCGCCTCGAAGACCTTGCTCTCGATCGTCATCTGTCCCAGCGGGAATCCGACTGTCGCCGCGATGCGCACCCGGCTCCCCTCCAGATATTTTTTACAGCGTTCGATCTGCGCGCCGTTCACCGCGATCGCCCCGAAGCCGCAGGCGCGGGCTTCGTCACAGAGTTTTTTCATATCCGTGTCCACGGAGAAAGCTTTCAGGTTCGTGTGGTCGATCATCTGCGCCAGCTGTTCTTTTGTGATCTGCATTGTTTTCTCCTCTATAAATATATTTACCGCCTGACCGGGATCCTGTCCGGCCCGCAGAGTGCCGGCCAACAGGCCGCTCTTGTCTGCCCTAAGGTAAGGCACATGTTTTTCC
>JAUNJS010000114.1:7236-8586 GCA_030533125.1 Eubacteriales bacterium
CATGTTTTTCCCGTCTGAACGGGATCCTGTCCGGCCCGCAGAGTGCCGGCCGTCCCCTGCTCCATGTCAGGGTGTCCCTCGCGTACCGCTACCGCTCTCCCGCAGAAGGCATTTTCCGGCTCCTGTCCCCGGTTTCTTCCGAATTCATAAAACGCGATCGCGCTCGCGGCAGCGACATTGAGCGAATCCACGCCTCTTTGCATAGGGATCATCACGACGTCGTCCGCCTGCCGGATGGTCTCCGGGGCAAGGCCGTCGCCCTCTGCCCCGAGGAGTACAGCCGCTTTCTCCCCGGAGGCAAGCCGCAGGGCGCGCACAGGGACGGCGTCGGCGCGAAGCGCCATGGCGATCGTTCGAAAGCCCTCGCTTTTCAGCATCCGCATCCCGTCCCACTTCCAGTCCTCCAGGCTCCCGCCGGTCCAGGCCCACGGAACCTGCAGGCTCGTGCCCATGCTGACCCTGAGCGTTCTCCGGTAGAGCGGATCGCTGCATCCGTCGGTCAGTAGGACTGCGTCCATCCCCAGCGCCGCAGCGTTGCGGAAAATGGATCCGACATTTGCCGGGTTCATGACATTTTCGAGCACGGCGACGCGCATACCGCCCGCCTGCGCCTGCGCATTCCCCGCCGCGCGGAGCATCTCCGGACCGCTGCGCAAAGGAGGCCTTCGCATCGCGCACAGAACTCCTCTCGTCAGCGCGTATCCCGTAAGCTTTGTGAGTTCTTCATATCGGCCAACGTAGACAGAGATTTCCTCCCGCAAGCCCTCGCAGCGCGCCAGGACTCCGGCCGCGGCTCCTTTCACATGGCGGTCCTCCACGAGGATGGACACCGGTCTGCAGCCCGCGTCCAGAGCGCGAAGGATGACCTTCGGGCTCTCCGCGATGAACAGCCCTCCGTCCGGCTCATACAGCCGCTTCAGCTGTACCTCGGAAAGCTTCGTAAATACATTCAGGCCCGGATCCTCCAGACCGGCTGCCGCAAAGAACCGGTTCATCTGTGTCTCCCTTTTCCGCGGATCCATGGATCCGGAATGACTGCCGTGCCGCGGATCCGCGCCGCCTGCCGGACCGTTTGTTCTCTGACATCCACGCCATTATAACACGACAGAAATAGCTCCACAACAGTTAGAAAAATCCGCGCCTTCGACGCGCCTTCGACATCCGCGCACACATCCGGAGGCGCAGGCATGCGGTTTTAATATAATTTTCGTTCATGCAGAATCACAAAAAAAAAGCTATTGACAACCCGCGGAAAATCTTATAAACTAATGTTTGCGAAAGGAATTATGTCGCACAATCGAAGCGTGGCTCAGCTTGGTAGAGCGCTGCGTTCGGGACGCAGAGGTCGTG
>JAUNJS010000453.1 GCA_030533125.1 Eubacteriales bacterium
AAAGAGAAGGAACTCACCGAGGTTTCCAGACGGACGCTCGAGGAGGCAATTTCGGCGGGAATCCACGTCGTGCCTGTGACGGGGAGACCGTTTTCCGGCATTCCCGAAAATGTGATGGAAATCGAAGGGATCCGGTATTTTATAACGTCCAACGGGGCAAATACGTACGCGCGTCATATTCCCTCAGACAGAGATGCCGGCGTGGTTTCCGCGCAGACAGAGGCTGATCCCTGCGCGGGCAGTCCGCCGGCAGTCAGTGCGCGCGCACCCGGGGAAGGGAAACCTGCGCCCGCGGACGGGGAGGATCCCGCGCTTTTGGGCGGGGACAATGTGTATGTCTGCGGGGACAGGGGAGAAAAGGTCATGCTGCTGCGCAGGGAGCATCTGCCGCACGCGCTGGTCCGGAGAGTGCTGGAGGCGGCCCCCGGGGAGGATGTGATCCGGGAGATTTTCATCCGGGGATACGGATACCATGACGCGCGGTCGGAAGAGCTTCTGGCAGCCCGTTTTACCGGGACGCCTGTCATGGATTATATCCACAGGAGCAGAAAACCCGTAGTCAGAGATTTTGAGACGCTTCTATCGGATGAGACGTCGCATGTGGAGAATATTTCACTGATGTTTGTGTCGCGGGATGCCCGGAACGAGGCGCTCGCGCGCATCATGGAGATCCGCGAAGCCGTCGGAGGGAGAGAAAAGACCGCGGGCACGGAAGGAAATCCTCCGGAAACGGATGAGCCGGGGATTCAGATTCTGCTTCCCTGGAAGACGGATCTGGAAATCACGCATATTCTCGCGGACAAGGGACTGGCGCTTCTGGACCTGGCCGCGCGTCTGGGGATCCCGGCCGGGGAGGTCATGGCCATCGGCGACGGGGACAATGACCGGCCGATGCTCCGCATGGCGGGGGTCTCCGTCGCGATGGGAAACGCGCCGGGATTCGTCCGGGAAACGGCGGATCTGGTGACACAGGACAACGAACATGACGGGGCGGCGGAGGCGATCCGGAGGATTGCGCTCCGGCAGTAAAGAATGCAGGCAGGTGTGTCCGGCGCGATCAACAGAGAAATCCCGGGTGAAAATCCGGGAGCATTGTATCGTTCTTTTTCATGCGTATCCGGCGTGATCAACGGAAAAATCCCGGGCGAAAATCCGGAAGCATTGTATCGTACTTTTTCATGCGTGTCCGGCGCGATCGACGGAGAAATCCCGGGCACCCCGGTACCCTGGAGATGGAGGAAGATATGTTTGGCGCGATCATTGGGGAACTTGCGGCGTTTCCTTATATATTTAAGCAGACGGATCTCACGGACAGGGAGATTCCGCTGCTCCGGATGCCGGCGGATGCCGGCGGGGCAAAAGCCGGGCGGGATTTTTCCGCGGCGGCCGTAATGACTGCTGCCGTGCAGGACGGGCTTCTGCGGTTCCGGGAGCGTCTTCCCGCGATTGCGGAAGCCGGCCGCGGCGGAGCGCCGGCGGGAGAGGAGGCAGGCGGTGCGCCGGGAGGTTCAAATATCTCCGACCGTTCGCTGGAGGCGGTTTTTTCGGAGGAACTGGCCGGTGCGATGCGCCGTTTCGGGCGGGCCATGCCGTTTGCGGGATATCCGGTGGACCTGAGCATCTGGCTGAACCGGGAGGATGCCCGTCCCGCGGAAACGGAGGACGCCGGACCGGCGGCCAGAGTGAGTCCTGTCGCATGGATGTTCCAGGATGACCTGTATATGATGCGGCATCTTGCGGTGCTGCAGGCAGGGATCACGAACAGGGGGAGGGAGTCCGCAAGGGCGGCGGACGCGGCGGCGAGCGCCGTGTTTCTGGCGCTGCACGGATGCACCAAGGATTATATCGCGGAATATATGGAGCGGCAGTTCGGGTACCGGATCCCGCGGGAAGACGCGATGCGGCAGGAACTTTTGGAGGCCGCGCGCCCCGTGCCGTCCGCGCAAGACCCGGGGGAAGAAAGCCGGAGGCTGCTGCCGTCGCTGTATGTCCGGGCAGGCTTGACGGCATTTCTCCACGGAAGGGATTTCGAGGATGTGCTCCGCAGGGCGGTTTCGCTGGGCGGGGGCAATACGGAGACAGCGGCCGTCGCCGGAAGCGTGGCCGAAGCTTTTTTCGGGATTCCGGAGCAGCTGCTGGAGGAAAGCAGGAGGCGGCTTCCCGCGGAGATCCTGCGGACGGCGGACGCTTTTGCGGATGTGGTAAACCGGAGAAAAAAATGGCGCGAAGAGAATCCCGCCGCGAGGGCGCGGTGGGAAAGCGCTCTTACGAGGGCTTCCTCTAGGCACCCTGCCGCAGTACAGGGGAATGAGCCGCTGGAGCAGGCAATCGGGGAAATGTGCGAAAAGAAGGACCGGCAGTCGTTTATCGCGGCACTGCGGACACTGCAGGCGCGCATGTCCCAAAAAGGACGTGTTTTCGTCCCTGTCGTGTCTGTAAAGCGGACACAGACAGCTGCAGGGGGTGTTCCGGCGCAGGCGGGGAAAGGGACGGAAGACGCCGTGTTCTGCCGCATGCAGGCAATCCGCACCCGGGACGGGAAGTTATGGCAGCCCGCGTTCACGAGCCGCGCGCAGCTGGATCTGGCGCGGAAACAGGGCGGGCCCGGTACAGAAGCCGGAACGGAGCAGAGCGGCATGGTGCTTTCGTACGCGCTGGAGGCGCTTCTGCGCAGGTTCCTGCCGGAGGCGCAGGACATCGCGGGAAATGCGGCAGACGCCGGCAAAACGGCGGGACCGGACAGCGGGGCGCTGCGGCAGCCGG
>JAUNJS010000454.1 GCA_030533125.1 Eubacteriales bacterium
TTATGATACTATTTTGAATTTGAAAGTGCAATAAAAAAGCGGGATTGCCAGTGAATTCGTCGTTAATCTGTGATCTGTTCAGACTGCCGGGATATTCGAGGCAGCCTGAACAATCCGCGTTACTGTTCTGGCTGCCACGAAATTCGAGGCGTTTTGCGCGGCTTTTTCGCGCTAAACCCGTGTTTAACGGCGCGCGGCGCCGTGTAAGCGCGACACGCATCATAACAGCGTGTTGGAATCACCGCGCGCAGCGTTTCGTTCACGCCCTCGACAGGGCGTGAACTGTAACATCGTTCTAAAACACGGCGGTTCAGCGTATTTGCAACTTGACAATTCAAAATAATCATACTAAATTATTGGGCGTAATCCATTATTTTTTTATTATAACTATTCAACAGGAGGCGCATATTATGCCCAGAACAAAAAAGAGTGCTGCTGCAGAAACCGTCAAAGAAACCGCTGAGAAGGCTCCCGTCAAGAGAACCCGCAGAAAAAAAGTCGTTCCGAATTTTGTGATCCAGTCCTCTGCCGATCAGGGCGTCACCTATGACGCAGTTGTCGAAAAAGTGAAGGCTGCTTTTGAAGGCGAAGTTACTTCCATGGACATTTATGTCAAGGCCGAGGAAGGCAAGGCTTATTATGTCATCAACGGCGATGTGACAGGTGATGTGGATCTTTTCTGATCCTGTGCATATCAAGATAAAGTGTATTCCATGCAGTAGGATTGCCACGCAAATAAATGCTCCATCCGGCGTGTCTTTTTCTCCGATCTCACAGGGCGGGATTCAGTTACATAGTAAGTGCTTATTATAATGAACCACATTTTCTCTGATGCATGAAGCGGCATGTGTCTGCGTTTTTTACGCAGCGCATGCCGCTTTTTCATCCGGGTATGAATTCTCCGTTTGTGACGTCCGCATCCGTAGTGTCAGTCTGACTCCGGGCCTGCGTGTGTCTAGTTCGCCCCCATTCTGGTAATGCTTGCGGCCGCCCGCTCCCGTCCCGACAACGCGCAGGTTTGGAGGTCTTTCCCCTGCAGGATTCCGGACAGAAATCCCGCGACAAAGTTGTCTCCCGCCCCCGTTGAATCGACGACGTCCACAGGGAGCGCGGGCAGATGGATTTTTACGGCAGATCCGTCCGCGTCGCCGCCATGTACATAACATCCGTCGGCTCCCGCTTTAATAACGACATTTTTCACACCGTATTTTCTGAACTGTTCCGTCATTTTCCAGAATGCTTCTTCTTTGCCTTCCGTGATCTGCAGACCCGTATAGTAGGACGCTTCTTTTTCATTCGGAAAGATATAATCGATCATCGGCCAGACATCCGCCAGTTCTTCCATCCGGATTTCCCGGAAAGTCGGGAGCTTTGTGTCCGCGGTGATGATCGCGCCGGTCTGTTTCGCGGCAGTGACGATCTGCCGGACCGTCTGCGCCCGGTCAAGGGGCGCGCGGAACAGACTGGCCAGGGATACAATGCGCGCTTCCTGAAGGCGCAGGGATTCAGGAACCGGCAGATAGCCTTCCAGCATTGTCGCCCTGCTGTTAATGGAGTGCCTTCCTCCGTCCTGGTGCACCACGAGCTGGGCGATCGGCGTCACAAGCTGCGGCATCCATTCCACGCGGGAAATATCCACCCCGCGGCGCGCAAGTTCCCCCCGCAGAAGATTTCCGGCGAGGTCTGTCCCCGCGCCGCAGGCAATCGCCGCCCTGTATCCCATGGAGGCGAGCGCGACAGACTCATTGACCGCGTCTCCGCCGATATGCAGCTCGATCCTGTCCGCGCGGTAAACATTTTCCCTGTGCCGGTCCGCCTCCTGCCCGCGCGTAATGCAGTCGATCACCGCCTGTCCGATACACAGCACATCAATTGTTTTTTGCATTTCTACTCCTTTTCGGAACCGGATCTCCCATGCAGAAAAACCTCAGTGAGTTCATTGAATATCATAATCATAAAATACGACCGGGACCGCGCGCAAGTTTTATCTCATGAGATCTCCTCCGGCCCTGTTCCGGAGGGCGCCGCTCCGGGATCTGTTCTTTGTCTGATTTTGAATCTTTCCGATGCGTTTTCGATTTGAAAACAACTTGATTTTCAAGATGAATCAATGCCATGCAACCCCTGTTCATTGTGTTCAAAGGGGATGTTTTTTACAATATTATAGAGGATATTTATCCACAGTAACCCGTTGTTTTCTGCCCTTTCGGCATTCTGTTGCATGCAATGCCGTCACGTCTCCAGCATCTCCCCGAATGCACCTTCCCCCTCGGAGTTCCCTGCACTTTTTATATGCCTTGCATATGGATTTGTGCAGACCCCCAGGGAACTCCACCCGGAGTTGTGCGCGCAGAGGATACAACAGTGTGCCGTAAAAGGACAGTCTGAAAAACATCTCTATAAGAAGGAGGAATTCGTATCATGGTTGGTTTCCAGTTGACCGAAGAGCAGAAGGACATGCAGGAACTTTTCCGCAAATTCGCTGAGGAGCAGATCGCTGCTGTCGCTGAGGAGATGGACGAGAAGGAAGAGATGAATATGGACCTGATCCATCAGATGATGGAGCTTGGTTTCTTCGGCGTTCCTTTCAGTGAGGAAGTCGGCGGCACAGGTATGGATTACCTGACCTATTGCCTGCTGATGGAAGAAACCGCGAAGGTCTGCGGCAGCACCAGCATCACGATTTCCGTCCACACTTCTCTCTGCGCTTCGATCGTTGAGCAGTACGCTACTCCCGAGCAGAAAGAGAAATGGCTTC
>JAUNJS010000455.1:0-1409 GCA_030533125.1 Eubacteriales bacterium
ATCTTTCTGTATTGGAAGATTCCGAGATTCCTTTCCAACAGGTATCCTGACAAAATGGACTTTACAGTAAGTATTTAAGTAGTACATCACAATCCCGATTGTTTTTCCATAATACTCCCTGCAGTTCAGCTGTTCCGCTGGCGGACAATTTCGTACATCATGATGGAAGCAGCGCAACTGACATTAAAGGAACTTGCATAGGATGTCTCCGCCATCGGAATCGTGCATAGTTTATCACAGTTTTCCTTGAATGCTTTGTTCAGACCCATTGTTTCATTGCCGACCATCAGCATCAGCGGTCCGGAAAGCGTTTCCGACCAGATGGGAGATTCCCTGTGGGCTGTAGTGCCGATGGTGATAAATCCGGGATACTTCTCTTTCAGTTCAGCAATAAAGGAATACAGTTCATTGTTATCGGTGATCCTCAGAACCGGCAGGTTGAAGAAAGATCCCATCGCAGAAACCACTACATCCGGATCATACAGATCTACCCCATGTCCCGTCAGTATCAGCGCATCCGCGCCAAGCGCGTCACAGGAGCGGATCATCGTCCCGAGATTTCCTTTGTTCGATGGGCGGTCAAAAAGAACCAGAAAGGGATTATCCGACAGCCGGATTGTATCAGGACGGTCCTCTCTCATTTCAATCACAGCCATGAGCTCCGAGGTGTCCGTTTTCCCGGACAGATCTTTCATCAGTTCCGGTGTCAGAAGATAATTTGCCTCTGTCCGGACGGTGCGGATCATATCCTTTGCCCAGCCGGAAAGCTGTTCCGGGCAATAAACCAGGGAACGGATTGTCCATCCGTTTTTGACTGCTTCATTGAGGCTGCGTACTCCTTCCACCAGGAAACAGTTCTGCCTGTATCTTTTGTTACGGTTGGTTTTCAGGACCTCAATCAGCTGATATGTGCTGTTTTTGCTGAAAATATGCTGCTCCTTCATTTTTTCCTGCCACCTGTTCTGTATATTTCTCAGTGAGCTTTTTTCAGCGCCTGCCATGCAGACATCTTTATATTTTCTTTGCCTTGGCCATATAACTCAAAAGTTACCCTTCAATTCAATGTAAATGACAGTCTTACCGTGGGGGCTCCCGGAATCAGTTGCAATCCTGAACCGTCTCCGGAATCTCGCCTTTCAGGATTTGTTCCCGTACGATATCATCGCACTCAAATTTGCCGCCGTTAAAGGCGCGAACCATGTTCACACCGCTGCACATAGAGGACGCGAGAAACCCCTCGCACCGGGAAAGCAGGTACAGTGCGTAAAAATAGTTGATTGTGGTGTCTGATACCCTTGTATCATATTCATCCGGCGCATAGAGGTCTTTTTCGATATCACTGATGGTTCTTCCGGGACTGAACTCGCTCAACGTACGCCTTTCCTGGGCAACAGCGCGCACTTTGCCCG
>JAUNJS010000455.1:1419-2754 GCA_030533125.1 Eubacteriales bacterium
CCTCTCTGATGATCCGTAAAGCATCCCGGTCCTCTGTGGCGAGGAAAATCCCTTCATAACCATACCGGTCGATTCGCTTTTGAATTTCCGGTATCATTCGTTCCGCAGATACCGGCAGGAAAGGAGTTTTTGCGTCTTTACTCATCATCATGTTGTAATCAGTTCCCCGCAGGAGGACGCCAAGCATGTGCCGTTCCCCAAGTACGGCTTCCGCATATTCCTCCAGCTCCTGTAAAAAAGCAGGGTTAAGGATTTCATAGGTCATCTCCACTTTCCGGTGAAGAAAATAGTGGGTTAATGCCGTTGCGATATAATTGACAACATAGATCGTATTGCTTTCATCGGAATCCGCCGGAGTCGTCTGGATATTAAAGTATTTCTCCAGCATGGAATCCGCGAATCTCGAGCTGCCGGACCTGAACACTGTTTTAATTCCAAGCTTGCTGAAAAGACTGGAACATCTCACACAATACTGAAGCAGTCCTCCGATGCCCTCCGTCTTTTTGACATAGATTTCTGCATACCGGATGCTCTGTAAAGGCAGGTCTCCGCATATCCACTGCAGCAGAAAAACATTATGAAAGAGAACGAAGCTTTGAATTCTCTCATGGCTCAGGGTGTATGTCGGCGTTCCTCTTTGCTCGCTTACGCGCATTTCAGTGGCAGCGTCTGCCGGTTCACAGCCGATGTGAAATCTGTCCGTTTCCGGAAGAAACATCCGTACTCTTCCGTCCAGGAACCAGATCTGCTTTGAGGTCATTTTCAGCAGAACCCGGGCCAGGGTGACCGTGTACTCATTGGCTTCTTCAAACACAATATTCTCATAGCCGTCCAGCAATTCAAGGTAAAGTCTGGAGACGTCATTCTCGTCATACCGGAAATAGGGCGGAATAACCGTTTCACCGGCAAACAGCGAATTCTGGGCCAGGTTGGTTCCCCTGAAGTACAGATCATTATTCTCTTCGTAGACAAGATCGTATTTCTCCGATGCGCCTGTCACATGGAAGTTTTTTTCTCCGTTCAGTACCGCCCTGAGCGCCTTGTGAAAAACCTGATCGGAATGAGTCAGCGTTCTGTAATTGTTGGTTCCGTCATAGGCAACAATTCTTAGCATTTTCTTTCTCCTTTCGTGCAAAAAATCAAAATATATCTTCCGAGATCTCTTGCCAAAGGATCCATCGGTAAACCGGAATCGTTAGGCGCATCACTTGAACGCAAACACGATATCATCTGAAGCGGCATTACAGATTCCTCCTGCTTTCTCGTAACACCTGCAGGCGGAAGCATTGTGTTTATTAGTTATCAGAAACATTTTGCGGCAGCCCAGGGTTGTCG
>JAUNJS010000456.1 GCA_030533125.1 Eubacteriales bacterium
TCTGCGGGTACGGCAGGCTCTTCCGGCGTGGGAACCTCTTTGAACTCCAGGGTCTCTGCGGGTACGGCAGGCTCTTTCGGTGCGGGAACCCCTGTAAATGCCGGGGCTTCTGCGGGTGCGACGGGTTCTTCCGGCGCGGGAACCTCTGTGAACACAGGGGTCTCTGCAGGAACAGCGGATTCTTCCCGCGCAGGGGTCTTCGCGGGCGCCGGGGCTTCTACATACGCGGGCGCCTCCGCGGGCGCAGTTTCAACACCCTTCGGAGCAGGAGTCTCAACGGATACAGAATCAGCGGCCTGCAGCGCCACGGCCTCCGCAGGAACGGAAGCCTTCCCTGCCGCGGGCGCCTCTGCAGGCACCGGACCTTTTTTCTCCACAGTGTCCGCAGGGCCGATGATTCTCTCTTCGGCTTTCGCTTCGGCCAGGAAACGACGGATCTTCGGCAGGAGACGGCGCGCAGTCCTGCGTCCTTCCTTATAAACAGCGCGGATCTTGTTCCTGTCATGTTCGATCCTTCCGATATCGGGCTCCTTCTCCGGGCGGATCACGAAAGCACATTTCTCGGCCTCACGCTGGCGCACATAGGCAAGCGTCCGGTTGTAATCAATATGCCTGTCCGCGATCGCCTGTACCGCCGCCGGATACTTACGCAGCGCGCGGCTGATCAGGGGCATCATCGGATTCGCCTGTTTTCTATAATCCGCGGCGCGGGTAAGGATGACAAGATTGCGCTCATAGCCCTGTTCCTCCATGAAACGCAGCGGAATAGAGTCCGCAATCCCGCCGTCCAGCAGTTTATGATCGCCGATTTCCACTACCCGGGAAACAAGCGGCATGGAACCGGAAGCCCGGAACCACTCCAGCATCTCCCAGTCATCGTCGTTGTCACACAAATGGTAGACCGGCTTTCCCGTCTCGACATCTGTGCACACCAGATAAAACTCCATTGGGTTTTGACGATACGTTTCCCAGTCAAAAGGATACAGCTTCTCCGGGATCTCGTGGTAGCAGAACTGGGCCCCGAAAAGATCCCCTGTCGACAAAAAGGACCGGACTCCGGAATAACGCGGATCCTTCGCAAATCTCATATTGTAATGGATCGCGCGCCTGGGCTGCTTCGATTTATAATTACATCCGAAAGCCGCGCCGGCTGAGACACCGATCGCGCCGTCAAACTCGATTCCCTCCTCCATCAGGACATCCAGAACTCCCGCTGTAAAAATACCGCGGAGTCCCCCGCCTTCCAAAACCAGCCCTGTCTTCATTGAATCCTCCTCATCCGGGATGCAAAGCCTCCTGCATGCCGCTTTGTCCGCGCATGGCAGCTCCCGTCGCATCGAAAAACCAAAAGCGTTTCAGGGAAACGGCGTGCGGGCATCTGATTCCCGCAGTTTTTTCCTGAAAACGCGTTTCACACACCTGTCGCTAACATGATAACATATCGAAGGTGTTTTCGACACTCCCCCCGGCACATGTTTTTCGAGGCTGTATTTTTCGAGATCGTTTTCCGAGGTAGTTCCGGAGGCTGGTTTTCGGAACCGTTTTTCGAGGCTCCGGTTTTTGATCCGGGTGGGAGCGGACACAAGTTTCCGACGCAGGGTTATCGTCCCGGTTCATTCGCTGCCGTCGCGGATCTTCTTTACAGCAGGTGCTCTATTTTCCGATACACTTTCCGGAAATCTACTCTACAGGTTCCATTCGCTGTCTGGACAGGCACCAGCCCGTCAAAGCTGTATTCCTTTGGCCGGATCTCCGCTTTCGAATCTTCCGGAAAAATGAACACATATATTTTACCGTTCTGCGGATTTACAATCCAGTATTCCCGTACGCCATACCTCTGATAGAGTTCCCGCTTTCTCCAAAGATCATTTTCAGGATTGTACGGAGAGAGAATTTCAACGATAAAATCCGGTGCGCCGCGATGGGGTCCGGGTTTCCTGTCTTTCTCCCGGTCGCAGTGTACATAGATGTCCGGTTGGACGACGGTCTTTCCGTCATCTCCCAGCGCTACGTCTGAAGGCGCGATATACAAAAAGCATTCCTTTCTGTTCTCCTCAATGCAGTCCTCGAGCTGTCTGGCAATCTCAAAAGCCGCCTTCTGGTGTAACTTCGCGGGAGAAGCCATGTCATAAAAGACACCGTCAATCAGTTCGACCCGCAGGTCTTCCGGAAGCGCGAAATAGTCTTTCTCTGTGTATCCCCCGCCAACAGGGATTCGGGGATCCCGCGCTGTCCCGAAACCGCCCGCGTCTTTCTGCGTTCTGTTTGCGCGGTCTGCATTCTGCGCATATTGTTCCGCGGCGGAAGCTTCCTCCAATGCTCCCTCTTTTCCCTCCACAGCACCGTTTCCTGTAGTCGTTTCCGTATAATCTGTCATTTTCGTATCGCCTCCCGTGTTTTTTCTTTCCGGGTCTGCCAGGGTCTGCTGCAGTTCCGATTTATCTCTGCTTTTGTCCCGGTTATCCTGTTCCCGTTCTTTTGTCCCGGTTCTGTTATCTCTGTACTTAAGTACCTGTTCTTTAACTCTGTTCCGCCGAGAATAATGCAGGTACTTATCCAATATCCATATATTCGAATATATTTTGTTTTCTAAATCCACTTTACCATATGCTGTTTTTTCTGTCAATACGGTAATCCGGTATACTCTTCTGTCGGTATTTCGATAAGGACCTGCCCGATAAAAACTCAGGAAAGATGAATGGATTTTCCTTCGAGTACAAGGAAAAAACGTATGGCGACAAGAAAAAACGC
>JAUNJS010000457.1:0-206 GCA_030533125.1 Eubacteriales bacterium
ATACCGGAGATGCTGCCGGAAATGCCGGAGGCACTGCCGCAGGAACAGGCGGCAGAGGAGGCGCAGGTTCGGCGGGTTCCGGCGGCAAAGAAAACAAGAACCGGAATAAACCCGATCATAATAAGATAGCGATTGCAATTGTCGCCGCGGTGATTGTGCTGTTCGTACTTGTCAAGGTATTCAGTTCATCGGGCGCAGGAAACACA
>JAUNJS010000457.1:216-2749 GCA_030533125.1 Eubacteriales bacterium
CGACTCCAAAAACGAAGATACGGACGCGAAAAAAGAGGACGCCGGCAGCGACAGTAAAAACTCCGGCACAGCGGCGGAACTGCCCACAGAGAAAGATGCCATTGCTTATACAAAAGGCATCCTGGACCTTATCTGCACGGGAACCTATGACACTTCCTCCGTTAATTTCTCGGACGTCGACGAAGAAAATACCGAGGACATGCAGAACCAGATCATCGACGTGTGGATCTCCATGTTTGAAAGTCAGTACAGCCTGAACGATGAATCCAAGGAGACCATTAAGGCGACGATGGTGAAGGCCCTTTCGAAGTGCAGGTATTCGGTTGACAGGGCCGAAAAAACCGGTGACGGCGAATATAATGTGTATGTCTCCATCGAACCTCTCAGGATTATCGACGGCGTCGAGGACAGACTTGTTGAATACATAAGCAACTTAGACGCGAGCGAACTGACAGGGATGTCTGAAGAAGAACAGCAGATCTTTGTTCTTCAGAAGACATTTGAACTCGTGGCGGAAGGTCTCGATGATCCCACATATGATCCCGCTGAGGAAGTTGTTGTCACCTACTCTGTGTTAGATCCTGAAAAGAATATGTACGGACTGGATGAGGCAGAAGGACAGAAGCTGGGAGAAAAGCTGTTTTCCCTTAACACAGGAGACACTTCTTCATCGACCGGCGCGGGATCCGGCTCCGCCGTGGCTTCGTCCGGAGTATCGTCGGATGACGAGGGCATGTTGTCAGGCAACTTTTACAACAGAGGGTATTTTGCGTTTAAGGGGGATGTCTGTTATTTCTCGAACGAGAGCAAGCTCTATAGAAGCGATGCGTCGCTGAAAGACCCGGTATTACTGGCGGACGGGTTCGGCAATGCGTTCATCAATATAGCGGGGAACCACATTTATCATCTGGTCACCTATAAGAAAGCGATCTTCCGATGCGACCTTGACGGCACGAACGATATCATCGTATTTGACGGGGCAAAGGATCCGGATTATGCTCCCGCCAGTCTGTATATACACGGGGGATGGTGTTATTTTTCCAACGAAAAGAATCTGTACAGGATCTCTTTGGAAAGACTGGATAATACAGATGCCGGCGCGGCGGAGGAGGCGGAGTGTATCGCGACGGATTTCAATTATACCAGCCAGGTTTATCCCACTCTCTGTATTATCGGAGAAAAGCTGTATTACAACGGGAAGGGCGGCCTGACCTGCATCGCGCCGGACGGCTCGGACCGGAAGGTCATCTCTGATCAGAACGGTTCCCTTATTTCGGACGGCACATCGATCTTCACCCATTACGGAACACGCTGGATCAGAAGGATCGATCAGGACGGAACGTTTACAGAGCTTCTGGAACTTCAGTCTTCGGAAGGATCCATCAGGAATATTAACTACGCCGACGGGTGGATCTATTATGTCCTGGAGACAGACAGCGCCTATGAACTGTGGAAGATAAAGCCGGACGGAACAGCGAGGACATCTGTCAACGAGATCTGTTCACTGGATCACCATGTGATCAGTATGAATACTTTCCCCGGAAAAAACTATGCCTATTTCTACCTTCTGAAGGATGAAAACGATGGCCTGACACCGATCAGCAAATGTGTTGCATTAAAATAAGCGGCCTGCAAATGTGTTGAATGAAAGAAACGGGAGAATAAAATGAGCTTTCAGGATTATCCCACTGCGCTCAGGCAGGACAGTATCCTTCACGGAAGATATATCATTCAGGATGTCCTCGGTCAGGGCAGCTTCGGTATTACCTACAAAGCGCTTGACTACCAGACAAATGAACAGATTGCGATCAAGGAGTATTTCCCGAGCAGCCTGTCTGTCCGGCAGCAAAACGGCATAGTAATGCCCCGGGACAGCGCGCAGCAGGGCATTTTCAGGGAAGGGAAAAAGTGGTTTCTCAAAGAGGTCATGACACTTTCCGCCTTTACCGGCAATCCGAACATAGTCAGGATCTACAGTTTCTTTGAAGAAAACGACACTGCCTACTTTTCCATGGAATATGTGAAGGGGGTCAGTCTGACGGATTACGTGAGCAGCAGGGGCGGCAGGATTCCCTGGCCTGAGGCATGGGAGCTGCTCCTGCCGATCATGGACGCGCTGTCGTCTGTCCACTCGAAGGACATCATTCACAGAGATATCAAGCCGGACAACATCATGATCAGTGACGGAAATAATGCAAGGATCCTGGATTTTGGCGCCGCCAGATTCAGCTATGGACAGGAGAGCCGCAGTCTGGACGTGATTCTGACCCGGGGGTTTGCCCCGCTGGAGCAATATTACCGCCGCGGGAAACAGGGCGCCTGGACGGATGTCTATGGACTGGGGGCTACCTTATACAGCGCCATAACGGGTGAGATTCCACCCGACGCGGTGAAAAGATCCTACAAGGATGAGCTTATGCCCCCGACCTCTTTAGGCGTCATGATTCCCGACTACGCGCAGAATGCCCTGCTCAAGGCGCTGGCAGTTCATGCAGTGGTACGGTTTGAGAGCATGAGAGATTTCAAGAACGCG
>JAUNJS010000115.1 GCA_030533125.1 Eubacteriales bacterium
GCGATCCGGATTTTTACATTCCTGGCATGCGATCCTGATTTTTACATCCCGAGCATGTACTTCGCGACGGAGAACGCGATCAGGCCTCCACTGACGATCGCGAAGCGCTTGAAAAAATACATAAAGCTGACGCTGCTGTCGGTCGGAATATCTCCCACGACCTTGCCGGTCTGGCCGTTGACGGCGAAGTGATAGTTTTTGCCGGCGTGTTTGATGTCAAACAGATATACAGGAAAGAGAATGTATTTTGCGTCGAGCTGCGCGTTTAACCGGCTGCCTCTGGGGGTGACGGAGCTGTAACCCGAGGAGGCCTGCGCGGTGACGATGTTCCGTACAGTGGTCTGCATGCGGTGCTTCGCGCGTTCGGCGACATCGTCCTTTTTCTCGTCGAAGCGGTCGGCGGTGAAACCCGCGAGGTAACGCATGTCAAAGGGCTGTGTCTGCCGGGAGTCGAAGGGCTCGAGGGAATCCATCAGGCGGTTGTCCACCTTGGCGCTCGCGTCCACCGGAAGGTCCGCGAAATCCATCGCTGCTTCGCGCGCCAGATGATAGTACCTGGTCTCCGTGATGATGTAATCCCCGCTCCGGTGCGAAGAGCTGGACTGCGCGGAAAACTCCATTTCGCCGGTGATTTTTCCGTTAAAAACCCAGAACGGGATGTAGACGCCGGTGACTTTTCCCATGGTGCTCTCGCTGAAAAAGCGGCGCGGCAGGAGTTTTTTGTCCCTGTAGAAATGATTGACCGCGGCGGGAAGATCCTTTGCCTGGATTTTGAAGGGGATGACCCCGTCCGGGCGTAGTTTCCCGGAGACTTTGTCTGTCAGCACGATATTGTTCCCGCAATAGGGACAGGTGAGCGCCATCTGTTCCGGAGGCGCGATAACCTGTGCCCCGCAGGAGACGCAGTTGTAGATCGGGAGGTTTTCCGCGTCCGGCACGGTGACGGAGTCGGTCATGGAGGCAAAATCGAAGCCGTCCATGGTGGCGTCCTGTTCCTCCGTCTGTCCCTGCGGCTGTCCCTGCTGCGTCTGTGTCTGGCTGTGCCCCTGCGTCTGTGTCTGTCCCTGCTGGCTGCCCGGTTTTCCGGATGGCTTTCCGGTGTCGGAGCTGCCCTTTCCGGGCTTTTTCCCGGGTTTTCCGGCAGCGCCCTGCAGCTCCGTCACTGTGCCGCAGTAATCGCATACCAGTTTTCCGGAAGCCGGATCAAAGCGGAGCGGCGCGCCGCAGGCGGGGCATTTCTGTTCAGCAATCTGGCTCATATCTGTTTCTCCTTGAAGAGTATCAATACGTATCAATGCGTATCGGAAATCTCGCTCGCAAATCCGCATTCATGTGTTCCTATTATAGCATGAAATCCCGCGAAATAGCATGAAGCAGGGCAGGATAGACGGTTCTTTTTGACCCGTTTTTGGTTTTCCGCTATAATCAATAGGAGCTGTACGCCGTGCTTTGTGAACCGCAGCGGAAAACGGTCCCCGGAAAAACAGGACTCGTAAAACGTTCCATGCAAAAACGGTCCCTGTGAAAAAGGTCCAGTCCGGAACAGCCCCTGGTAAAACGGCCTGTGCCGGAACAGTCCCGGATCATACGGGGCATTTCTTCCGGGTGGAGGAAGGGGAATTCGTCTTTGAGAACAGTCCCGGACCATACGGGGCATTTGGGTAAAACAGGACTCGTAAACGGCTTCTCTTAAGAACGGTCTTTTATCAAACGGTCCCGCAGCAGTCGACAGGCGGGCAGGAGATAGAGATACCACGCGAAGAAAATCGCGGTGAGGGGCGCGCCGGCGCTTGCAAGGGGGACGGAGCCTGCGATGGACCACGGAACGAGCGGCGCGAGGACGACGGCGGTGTCCTCCAGATCCAGCGCGAGCTTTCGTCTGTCGGGCATCACCTCTTCGCAGAGCTGCGCGGTCAGCATAATGGTCAGAGTCTGGTTGCAGGCGATCATCCCCGCGGCCAGGGAGGTGAACAACACAGCGCAGAAGGGAGAGCTGCGCGCCGCCAGTGTTTTGACAGCGCTCCTGACTCCGCCCAGAAGACCGGTCTTTCTGAAGATGCCGGCGTAGGAGGAAGAGAGGCAGACGATCCCGCTGACGCGCAGCATGGAAACAATTCCGCCTCCGCTGATCATGGCGCTGACCTCGGGATCCCCGGCCCGGAACCCGAAAAGACAGGCGGAGAACAGGGCGGCGGGATCCGCGTGCTGCAGAATAAGCGCGAGGGGAACGGCGCACAGGATGCTGGCGGCCATGGCGGGTTTGACGCTGACATGCAAAAGGGAGAGAAGCAGGATGACAGCCGCGGGAATCAGCGCCGCGGGATGCAGAACAAATTCCCGCGCGAAGACGGCGGCCAGGTCAGGGATATTTCCGCTTCCGGGCGCGTAAAAAAGTCCGAGCGCGAGGTGGCCCGCTCCGGACAGGATAAACGGAAGAAATGCGGTTTTCATCATATTCCGGATGTTTTCAAAGATGTCGGTTTTCGTCACTTCAGCCACCAGCAGGGCGCTGGTGGAAACGGGAGAGCATCGATCGCCGAAAAAGGCGCCTGCCAGAACAGCGCCGCCCGCCATCCGCGGATCCGCTCCCAGGGAGCGTGCGATCGCGGCGCAGATGACACCGATCGTCGCCGCGGTCCCGAACGAGGTGCCGGTCAGGAACGATACGGCGCTGCATAACAGGAATGACATCAGGAACAGAACAGACGGGCGGACCAGTGTCACAGAACAGCTGACGATCACGGGAATCGTGCCTGCCGCCCGCCAGAGGGCGGTCATGATCCCGATCAGGAAAAAAGTGAGAAGGATATTCTTCGCTCCCGAGATCCCTTCCAGGGACATTTGCAGAAGCTCCCGGAAGGAGAATCCCTTTCGGAGCCCGTACAGCCAGAACAGCGCGAGTCCTGCGCCGAGGGCGCACAGGACCGGGAGACGGAGGAGAAGACTGATGAGAAGGCCTGCGCAGAACAGGCCGAGCGTGAACAATTCCATCATGACCTGCATTCAAAAGGCTCCGGTCAGCGAAGCATACCGGAAAATACGGGAAACGGACAGCCGTATTGTAGCAGGAGTCCGGGAGCGTTGACAAGAGCTGGCGGGAGCCGATCCCTCCTTATGCTTACGGGGACATTGTTACAGTAATATTCGGTAACGCATATACTTGCCGATACAAAAAGCGTATAGCGGGAGAATGTATTATATTCTGCTGCATTAAACGGCAGTTAATTGCGTCAGCGAGTATAATGCTGACACATATATTTTGAACTCAAAGACAAATTTCCCGATGCGGACATCAATGGGAGTCTCTTTGTTGAAAAACCAGCCGCCCGGCACGCCGGGCTGACAGGAGAACCTCATAGAAAAAGGAAATACAGAAAAATGAAAATCGAGAAAACCAGCTGCCCGTACTGCGGGGCAAACCTGAAGATCCGTCCCGGGCGGCAGACTGTGGACTGTTCCTACTGCGGGAGTACCCTGCTGCTGACAGGGATGGAGAACGCACGGGAGGATGCTGCCGGGACTGCCGTACCGGGGACGGAAAACACGGCGGATGTCCCGGGAAAACCGGGGCGGAGAGCCGCAAAGGACGGGGGCAGGACTGTACTGCGGCTGCCTTTTCCCGCGACACGCAGATTATTTCCGCCTCCCGGTTTCCGCACCGGGAACATTTCCCATATGATCCTGGCTGTGATCGGATATCTGGCCATTTTCTATATCGTCTATGATTTTAACGGTCTTCTGGACAGCCTGTTTCTGCTGATCGGGATGCTGTCTGTGGTGGATATCTGTACAGACTGGACGGGGTGGTTCAGCGGGCTGACCGGGCTTCGGAGCAAAAATCCGGTTGTCCGTATCGTTATGAAAACCGCATGGAGCGCGGTTGTTTTTACGGGGTGGACCGTGATTCTGGTACTGCTGCAGATGCTGCTGGGCCGTTAACCCGGGGGCGGGGAAACCGGAAAGCCGGATGTTTTCCGGCTTTCCTGCCGGCGGGATTTTCGCCGGAGGAGCCTGCGCGCCAGGAGATTTTTTCGGAAAAAAGGCGCGAAATACAGAAGGGCGGGATTCCGCCGGAGGAGCCTGCGCGGCAGGAGTTTTTTACGGAAAGGAGAGACAGGCATGTATACGGAGCATATGTTTTCCGAGGAGGAGCTGGAGGAGATCAGAGAGCAGTTTTACTATGTGGACAGGGATTACCGCGGGCGGGAGAGGATCTTTTTTGACAACGCGGGCGGTTCCCTGCGCCTGAAAAAGGCGGAGGAGTCGTTTCATCAGATCGACAGCATGCCGGATGCCTCCGAGCACTCCAACGAGCTGGCGCTGGAACTCGCGGCGCTTGAGGAGCGCGGGCGCGAGGACCTTAAAAAGGTGGTCTTCAACGCGAAGAGCGGGACGATCTATCCGAGTTTCACGGCCTCCCAGATCGCGATGGAGGTAGTGCGCGTGATTCTGGAGAACGCAGAGGGGACGAATGTCGTGATCACGAAACTGGAACATCCTTCCGTCTATGACGCGGCGTCCCTGTACGCAGGAAAGCACGGCATGGAGCTGCGCGTGGCTGACGTAAACCGGCAGACCGGCGGCGTGGACGCGCAGGCGGTCGCGGACCTGGTCGATGAGGGGACGGCGCTGTTGTGCTGTATGGCGGCCTCCAACATTTCCGGTTATATCTATGAAACTGCGAAAATCTGCGGGATGGCGCGGAAGAAGAATCCGTCCGTTTATATTTACGTGGACGCCGTCCAGCACGCGCCGCACGCGAGCCTGGATCCGGAGACGTGGGGGGCGGACGCCTGCAGCTTCGCGCCGTACAAGTTTTTCGGCGTGCGCGGCTTCGGCACGGCGTGGCTCTCGGACCGCGTTTCTACCTTCACGCATCACCGTCTGCTGGGCAAGGCAGAGGACGACTGGGAGATCGGGAGCCCCGCGACAGGGCACTACGCGTCGCTGATCCGGATCGTCGACTATGTCGCCGGACTGGGCGCGAAGGAGGCTCCGGGGGAGAAAAACCGCAGGAAGCTCTTCGAGGCGGGCATGCGGCGCGTCGCGGACCATGAGCGCGGGCTGCTGTGGATGATGCTCGAGGGTGTTGACGGCGAGCCCGGCATGCGGCACATCCCGGGCGTGAAGGTGCAGATGGACGGAAAAGACCTCTGTACCCGGGACCTGATTCTGGGCGTCGAGTTTGAAAACCTGCCCTGCAAAAAGGCAGTTGCCGAGTACGAAAAGCGCGGCGTGATCACGTTCGAGCGCTCGCTGGACAGCATGTTCTCAAAACGCATGGTGGAGGCCTTCGGCTCCGCGGGCATGGTGCGCCTGTCGCCGCTGCACGTCAATACGCCGGCGGAAATCGCCCGTTTTCTCCGCGTGACACAGGAGCTTGCCGTGTTGTAAAATAAGTAAAATAAACGTAATCATTCATTCGCAAAGGAGGGTACCGGTATGATTGTCGGAGTAACGAAGGAAATCAAAAACAATGAATTTCGCGTGGGACTCACCCCGGACGATGTCAAGGCCTATGTGGAAGCCGGGCACACAGTCCTCGTCGAGGCAGGCGCGGGCGAAGGGTCCTCCTTTTTGGATGAGGAGTATGCCGCGGCGGGCGCGGAGCTGGTCGAAAAAGCGGCGGATGTCTGGGCGCAGTCGGAGATGATCGTCAAGGTCAAAGAGCCGATCGAAGAGGAGTACCGGTACCTGAGAAAAGATCTGATCCTGTATACCTATCTTCATCTCGCCGCGGACAAGCCCCTGACGGATGCCCTGCTGGCGGCGGGGACAAATTCGATCGCCTACGAGACCATCACAGGTCCGCGCGGCGGGCTTCCGTGCCTGATCCCCATGAGCCAGATCGCGGGGCGCATGGCCGTGCAGGAGGGCGCCAAGTATCTGGAGAAGACCTATGGCGGGCGCGGCGTGCTGCTCGCGGGCGTACCCGGCGTACAGAAGGCGAACGTGGTGATTCTGGGCGGCGGAAGCGTCGGAACCAATGCCTGCAAAATCGCAGTCGGCATGGGGGCGAACGTGAAGATCCTGGATATCAGCGCGGAGCGGCTGGCGTATCTCGACGACATTTTCGGAAGCCGCATTCAGACGCTCTACAGTTCGCGCGCAAATGTTCTTTCGTCCATCCGGGAGGCGGACCTTGTCATCGGCGCCGTTCTGCTGCCGGGACGCAAGACGCCGAACCTGGTCCTCGAAGAGGATCTCGGGATCATGAAGAAGGGAGCGGTCATCGTCGACGTGGCGATCGACCAGGGCGGCTGCATCGAGTCCTCTCACACGACCACGCACGACGACCCCATTTTTATTAAGGACGGAATTGTCCATTACTGTGTCGGAAATATGCCCGGCGCTGTGTCCCGCACTTCGACGCTGGCGCTGTGCAGCGCCACACTTCCCTACGGGCTGGCGATCGCGGACAAGGGCTTTGAGCAGGCGGTCCGGGAGGACAGCGGTCTAGCTGCCGGCGCGCAGACCTACCGGGGCAGAATCACCTTCCCCGGCGTCGCGGATGCCTTCGGCATGGACTATTTCCCGATCGAGTCGCTGATTTGAGAAAAAAGGCTTTTTTCCGGGATCAAATGCCCTTTGAAAAAGAACCTCACGTTTTAAGGATGGCCGCACAAATTAATGCGTCAGCCGGCGCAGGATTTTTCTTCGAGACTGCAGGGCGGGATGAAGGCGCACAGTCGGCTGTGTAACTGAATCCCGCCTTGTGAGGCCGGAGAAAAAGACACGCCGGATGGAGAATTTATATGCGTGGCAGTCCTGATCACCGCATGCCTGAAGGAGGGGCGAAGCATGAGAGAGTGGACGAAGGAAGAGAAGTATCGTTATCTGAAGGATCCGCAGGAGCTGCAGGAACTTTACGGCAGGATCTCAAAATCCGTGTACCGCCAGCATTTCCATATTCAGGCGGTGACGGGCCTGATGAACGACCCCAACGGGTTTGTCTGGCACGACAACCGCTGGCATCTGTTTTACCAGTGGTGCCCATGGGGGGCGGTGCACGGGCTCAAACACTGGTACCACATTGTTTCGAAGGATCTTGTGACCTGGAAGAATCTGGGCGTGTGCCTCCTGCCGGACCAGGAGGACGGGTATGACAACAAGGGCGTCTACTCGGGCTCCGCGATGCCCATCGGCGACAAGATCTATCTGTATTACACGGGAAACCACAGGGACGCGGACTGGACGCGGCACGCGTACACCTGTCTTGCGCGCCTGGGCAATGACGGCTGGCCGGAGAAGTATCCGCTTCCCCTGTTCGGGGCGAACCCGGATTATACGGAGCACCAGCGCGACCCCAAGATCATCCATCTGCCGGGACAGGACAAGTATTATATGATCATCGGCGCCCAGACGCCTGACAAACGGGGCTGCGTTCTCGTTTATGGTTCGGAGGACCTGCAGCACGGATGGACATTCGAGGGCGAGCTGAAGGTGCCCGGCTTCGAGGCCTTCGGAGACATGTGGGAATGCCCCTCCATTGAGCATCTGGGCGGGACGGACGTGCTGCTCCTGTGCCCGCAGCACCTGACGATCCCCGGCCGCGGGCAGAGTCAGAACCACAACGGTTATATCCTCGGCCATATGGACTGGGAGACCCTGACATTTACGCCGGACGGTCAGTTCCACGTACTGGATTTCGGATTTGACTCCTACGCCGCCGCCTGCGCCAACAACCTGCAGGAGCCGGACAAGGCGATTCTCATCGCCTGGATGGGCGTTCCGGACGTCACCTATCCGACGGACGACGAGGACTGGGCCGGGTGCCTCACCCTGCCGCGGGAGCTGACGGTGCGCGGAAGACGCCTGATCCAGCAGCCGCTCCCCGAGCTCAAAAAGCTGCGCAATGAAAAGATCAACCTGTCGGATCCGGCCGCTGAAAACGCGGCGGGCTGTTTTGCCCTGCCCCCGGCTGCCGAGGTCGAGCTGGACTGCCGCGCGGGCGACGTCCGCCTCGACATGTTTACGGATGAGAACGGAAACGGCGGTCTCTCCATTGATTACAATGAAGAGAAAAAAGAAATCACTGTGGACCGCAGCGGCATGCACATCCGCTTCAACGAGGCGGAGGGCGAGAGCAGGACGAGGCCCCTGGAACACGGGCTCCATCATCTGCGCATCTTCGTCGACAGCAGCTCGATCGAGATCTTTGTCAACGACGGGGACGCCGTTTTCACTTCCCGGATCTTCCCGGATGCGTCCGAACACTATTTCAGGATCCAGGGGGACACCTTCAACCGCATGTGGACACTGAAAAACGCGGTGAAGGACCACTTCTTGATCTGACGGTTTCCGGAGGGCCTTCCCGGCAGGGCGTCAACCGGGAATTCCCTGCCATTGTTAGAACAGACAGACACTGCCGGCGGAATAGATCCGGCAGGGGGCGGATCTTTTGCTGTGACAGGACAAGACAGGGAAAGAAAGATCAGCGTTGTGATACAGGAATGCAGAGCCATAATGCAGTAAGGCACGTGAAGGCGGGGCGGTACGCTCAGGTCAAT
>JAUNJS010000458.1:0-1235 GCA_030533125.1 Eubacteriales bacterium
CTTTTATGAATACTGCTTTTATTAATACTACAAAGAAGAAAAGAGTATTAGTGGGAATGTCCGGCGGCGTGGACAGCGCCGTGGCGGCATACCTGCTGCAAAAAGAAGGACACGACGTCTGCGGCGTGACGCTCCGCACTCTGGATACGGAAGGACGGTGCTGTGAGATCGATGACGCGCGCAGAGCAGCGTGGAAACTCGGAATCCGGTTCTATGCTCTGAACTGCATCGACGACTTTTCGGCAAAAGTCGTCGATCCTTTCGTGTGCGCCTATCTCCGGGGCCTGACGCCCAATCCCTGTATTGAATGCAACCGTTTTGTGAAGTGGGAAAAAATGCTCTATGCAGCCAGGGTTATGGAAGCGGACTATGTGGCAACCGGCCACTACGCGTCTGTTGTCCGCCTCTCCAACGGCTGCTGGACCGTCCGGAAAGCCGTCCATGCCGCGAAAGACCAGACCTACATGCTCTACCGGCTCACGCAGGAGCAGCTTGCCGCCACACGCATGCCTCTCGGCGGCTATTCAAAGGAACAGGTCCGGAAAATCGCGGAGGAGGCAGGCCTTCCCGTGGCAGACAAGCCCGACTCCCAGGAGATCTGCTTCGTCACAGACGGACACTACGCGGATTTTATAGAACAGTACGTACAGAAAAGGAACGACTCTGCCCCGGCCGGCTGCAGTCCCTGGACAGTTCCCGGTCCCGGGGCCTTCGTGGACGAAGACGAAAACCGGCTCGGGACGCACAAGGGCATCACTCACTATACCGTCGGCCAGCGAAAAGGTCTCGGGATCTCAATGGGTCATCCTGTCTATGTCAAAGAAATCCGGGCCGCCTCGGACGAGGTTGTGCTCTCGACAGAACCCTCCCTCTATCGCGATGTCGTCCTCTGCCGGGATGTCAATTTCCTCTCCATCCCCGGTCTGCCGCCGGGCGAAACACTTCGCGCGAAAACAAAAATCCGCTACCACCATGTGGCAGCGGATTCCGAAATCCAACTGCTCGAAGACGGCTGCGTGCGCATCCGGTTTGACGCCCCTGTACGGGCCGCTGCCCCCGGCCAGTCCGCTGTGTTTTACGACGACAGCGACTGTGTCATCGGCGGCGGAATCATCCTGTAAGGCTTTCCGGAACCTTTCTTTCCGCAGTCCTCTTATACTATATGTTTGCCATGCTGCAATGTTATGTGCAGGCCTTGCTGCTATGTTATACTCGTTAACGAAATTAATTGCCGA
>JAUNJS010000458.1:1245-2745 GCA_030533125.1 Eubacteriales bacterium
TTATGTGTATGCCATGCTGCTGTGTTATGTGTATGCCTTTGCCCCTTTTCAGCCTGAAAACGCAGTCATTCCACTTTCAGCAGCGCCTGCCGGATCTCCTCCATCAGCTCCAGCTGTTCTGTCTCTTCGAGATATCTGGACGCCCGGATTACGCAGGTTCCCTCCACCATATGGGCGCCCGGATCCATGACACTTCCCGCAAAATAAGCGAGATATTCATCTCTTTCTTTTGCCTCTTTTTTCGTTGTGTAAATCTCAACGGCGCCGCCTCCGGCCGTCCCGGCGGCGATGACCGCAAGAGCCTCCGGACTGACGGAAGCCTCCTGCTCCGCAGATGCCGCCCCGGTGGACGCAGCCTCCGCCTGAGACGAGGCCGTGTCCCCCTCCGCGGCGGCTTCCGCCCCCGCCCCGGAAGCGCTTTCCTCTGAAGACCCGTCCTCCGGCAATTCCTCCGGCGAAGCCTTCTCCGATGCCCCCGCCGATGCCTTCTCCGAGGTTCCATCTTCCGCCGCTTCCTCTTCTAAAGACTGCCCTTCAGATCCCTCTTCCGTTGTTTCCTCTTCTGTAGACTGCCCCCCGGAACTTTCTTCCGCTGTTTCCTCTTCTTCAGGTTCCTCCGTCGTTTCTTCTGCAGACTCCTCTTCAGATTCCTCTTCTGTTGATTCCTCTTCCGACGGCCATCCCTCCCGGTAAAAGACTTCTTCCGGAAGTGACTCGCTGTCGATCCGCTCATCCCGGAAGTACACACAGCCGATATAACCGTCCTCTTTTCCCAGAAGCCGGTTGGGATCGTGTCCTTCGCTGACAACGGCCGTCGCCGTGACCGTCCTGACCGTCCGAAGCCGTTCCGCGACAAATCCGTCAGCGGGCGCCGTGACGTTGGCAAGTTTCTGCACGCTGTCCCTGTAGGCCTTCTGCGCCTCTCCCACCGCTTTAATCTCTTTCGAATAGTCCGGAACCTCCGGGATCTTCGGAATCTTTTTCATTGCCTTCCGCGCCGCGGCTTCCGCTTTCTCCGCAGCCTGCTTTGCCTCCTCCAGCTCCTTTTTATTATAACTGTCCGGGGAATCCACCATTTTCAGGGCATCGATCTGCGCAGGCACTTCTACAATCTTTTTCGATGCCTTTTTCACTTCCATCTCCAGATCTTCCAGCGTATCCTCTTCATACGCTTTTTCCCCTTTATCGATGTCCGCCTGTGCGGAATCCAGAAGCGTCTGAAGCTTCTCGTTTTCAAGAGCAGTTTGTGCCGCCGCTTCATTATACGGCTCTATTTTTTCATTATATTCCTGCACGGCGGCATTACAGGCATCCGCCGCCCCGACGGCCGCCTTTTTCGCGCTCTGAACACTGTAGAAATAAACACCCAGGGCCGCTGCCGCAATGACCAGTGCGATGATAATGAATTTTTTCATTTCCTACCCTCACAAAAACCACGGGATCTGCTTCCGATTAAGCCGTTACTGCATTGTACGCTTCTGAAATAATCCACTTCTGAAA
>JAUNJS010000116.1:0-2057 GCA_030533125.1 Eubacteriales bacterium
CGGAAGAAACTCCCCGGCAGGAAGCGCGGAGGGCAGGGAAGCCCGCGGAAGAAACTCCCCGGCAGGAAGCGCGGAGGGCAGGGAATCTGCTGAAAGAAACCCGTCCGCAGATTCCTGTGCGGATCGCGGTGGCCCGCGACGAGGCATTCAATTTTTATTACGAGGACAATCTGGAACTGCTGCGGGAATACGGCGCGGAACCGGTTTTCTTTTCCCCGCTCCACGATACGGAACTGCCGGAAGCCGACGGACTGATCCTGGGCGGCGGTTATCCCGAACTCCACGCACGGGCGCTGGCGGAAAATGAGCGGATGAAGGCGCAGATCCGCGCCCGCGCGGCGGAGGGCATGCCGGTTCTCGCCGAATGCGGAGGCTTTATGTACCTGCAGGAATCTCTGCAGCTTCCCGCGGACGAAGAACAGAATCCACCTGCCGGCTCAATGGAATCGCCGGCAGGATCGTTGGAATCATCAGCCGGATCACGGGAATCGCCGCCGGGCTCACCGGAATCGCCGCCTGGATCGTTGGAATCATCATCCGGATCACGGGAATCGTCAGCCGGATCGACGGACTCGACGGCCGGTTTCCCCGGTCTGCAGGAATATGCCATGTGCGGCGTTCTGAGGGGTACGTGCCGGAAGACGGACCGCCTCGTGCGGTTCGGATACCTTGCGCTTTCCCGGACAATGGAAGACACTGCCGAAGGGGCCGGTTCCGGGTACCTTCCCGCGGAGAGCGCGATCCGCGGCCATGAATTCCACTATTTTGACTCGACGCACAACGGCAGTTCCTGTACAGCGGTCAAGCCGGACGGAAAGCGTTCATGGAAATGTATGGTCATAGAGGGAAACATCATGGCGGGATTCCCGCACCTGTATTACAGGTCAAATCCTGCGTTTGCGCGGAATTTCCTGGACCGCTGCCGGACATGGGCGGGGAAGCCCGGCCATTCCGCCCGTTAAACCGCTCCAATGAATTGCGCGAAGGGAGTTAACATTATGCAAAACAACAGCCACTCGTTCTCTGAGCGTGTTCTGAGAGACATGCACTCCGCGGTACTGGTGCTTGACAAAAAAGGGCGCATCGTATACACAAACGAACCCGCTGCCCGGATGTTCGAGGTGACCGGCGGATATCTTGAAGAGCATGAAAGATTCCCGCTGCTTGCGGAGAATACCTACAACGACAGCTTTAACGAAGTTATCTTCAATGCGCTGTACAACAAAGAAGAAACAACTGTCAAAAAGGTTCCCTACATGGCCCCGTCCGGGAAAAAATATATTTTCCTTATGTCCGGTTCCTATCTTAACGAGACGGAATCCGACGACGCGCAGCTTGTCATAACCCTGAGTGATGAGACAGTTGCCGAGGAAATGACAAGGAAGTTTAACGACTCGTCCAGAACTTTCACGACATTCCTCTTCGGCTTCTGTATCTGGAGTATCGTCTGTGCGCTTTGGGAATTCACCGGCCGGGCGATTTCGCAGGATTACCTGACACATGGTCAGGAGGTCCTCGGAATTATCATGCTGATTTATATTCTGAGGCACACGAGCCTCAGCTGGCGGGATATCGGAATCACGACGCATGAGCCCGGCGCGACTGTCAGGACCGCATGCATTGTTGCGGGCTGCGCCGTCCTCTTCCTTTGCGGCTTCAAAGCGGTTTTCCGTATGATAGACCCTGACTGTTTCGGACCGGATTCACCGTTCATTGATTTCAGCCGCTTCGGCGTGCGGCAGATCCTGTACATATTCACTGCCGGTATTCAGGAGTTTCTCATGCGGAGCGTTGTGCAGGGCAACTTAAAGCGCATCACCGTGGGGACAAATACCAGTGTGCTTGCCATTCTTCTTTCCTCCCTGCTTTTTGCTTCGCTGCACTGCTTTCTCGGCTTAATGTTCATGCTCGGCGCGGCAATCCTGGCGGGGCTAGAGGGCATCCTCTACGATAAACAGAATAACATCTTCGGCGTGTGGATTGTTCATTGGGTTTTCGGTGTCAGCGGGACGCTGCTCTGCCTGATCGATCATTGATTACACACGTTAACACGTCAT
>JAUNJS010000116.1:2067-8505 GCA_030533125.1 Eubacteriales bacterium
CAGCGCGGGATTTGAGGACAGGGAGCGGCAAAAGGCTTTTTCTGCGGGCGGTCAGGAAACGCCGCCCAGCTCTTTCCGCATAAACAGGATTCCGGGGTTCGCGGGAACCGCCTGCGGCGGCGCGGCCTCTTGAAATCCCCCGGCGCGCCAGAAGGACACAGCGTCCGTATTGCGCCGGCGGATCCCGACCGTGACGGCTGTGAAGGACTGTGCCCGCAGGGCGGCGCAGACATCCGAAAGGATCCTTGAGCCGATGCCTTGTCCCTGCATCTGCGCGTCCACCATAAACCAGCCGAGGAACGCCTCCTGTTTTGCGGGATAATCTGTAATGAGATCCAGGATCGCCACGAGCTTTTCCCCGCGGGGATCGGCGTCTTCGGAAGGATCTGCGGTGACATTTTCCGGGACGCCGGCGGAAGCATATCCGGAAACATTTGCGGATATGCTTTCGGGGATGCTTTCAGGGATGGTTTCAGAAGCATTTTTTCCGGCATTTTCAGCGGAAAGGCCGCTGCCGTAAGCGTCGGTATAGAACCCCGCGAAGTGCTTGTTGTCCGATTCCGCCCCCTGCGGCAGGTCTGTGATGACGTCGGTCAGATCGCGCAGGTAGGGCTTTACGCCAGCCTCGCGGTACCAGCGGCGGTTGTTCCGGTACAGCCGGTACACGTCGCCGATCTGCGCTTCGCGGATGGCGCGGACGATGTACTCTCCGGAAAGCGTCTGCAGGTCGAACCCGGCCGCGCGCCGCTGCTCCTCGTACTCCAGCGCGGGGCGGAACTGGGTCTCGTACAGCTCGCGGTAGATGCCGTCCGCCTTCAGGAGCTCCTCGTGGCTGCCCTGCTCGCAGATCGTTCCGCCGTTCACGACGAGGATCCGGTCGGCCTGCAGGATGGTGGAGAGGCGGTGCGCGATGACGATGCTCGTGCGCCCTTTCATCAGGACGTCGATCGCTTCCTGGATCGCGTTTTCCGAGATGGAATCCAGCGCGGAGGTCGCTTCGTCCAGAATAAGGATTTTCGGATCCTTCAGGATCACGCGGGCGATGCAGATGCGCTGTTTTTCACCGCCGGAGAGCTTCAGGCCGCGGTTTCCGACGACCGTGTCATAGCCGTCCGGCTGCGACATGATGAAATCGTGAATGCTGGCGATCCGGCACGCCTCCTGCACCTCTTCCATCGTCGCGTCCTCTTTAGCCATGCGCAGGTTTTCCAGAATCGTCCCGTTGAACAGGTAGGTCTCCTGCGTGACCATGCCGATCTGCGCGCGCAGCCAGAAGAGGTCAAAGTCCCGCACATCCGTCCCGGCAACGCGCACGGCGCCGCCCTTTACATCGTACAGACGCGGGATCAGGTTCACCAGCGTGGACTTTCCGGAACCGGAGGGACCTACAACCGCGTACATCTGCCCCCCGGGAACCGTAAAGCTGATGTCCGACAGGATCTCCGCCTCCGGCGTGTATCCGAACGACACATGGTCAAAGACGATGTCCTGATCCGCCACATCGGGTTTCTCCCCGTCTTCGGGGCTGCGGATCGGGTTCTCCCTGTCCAGATAATCGAAAATACGCGTAAACAGCGCCAGGGATCGGGTGAAATCCACCTGGATATTGAGGAGGGATTCGACCGGCCTGTACAGACGGTTGACCAGGGAGACCGTGGCGGTCACCATGCCGACGGTCAGCGAGGGATCGAGCTGCCGGATGATCAGGACGCCGCCGGCGAAATAGATGAGGAGCGGCCCCACCTGCGTAAACATGCCCATGAGGACAAAAAACAGGCGGCCGCTCGTCGCCTCCTTCAGCGAGAGCTTCGTCGCCTCGTCGTTTACCTTCACAAAACGGTCGTATTCCCGCTCCTCCCTGGCGAACAGCTTCACCAGAAGAGAACCGCTCACCGACAGTGTCTCATTGATGATCTGGTTCATCTCGTCCTGCTTCGCCTGGCTTTTTGTCAGCAGGTCGTAACGCCTGCGCCCCGCGCTGCGCGTCGGCAGGATCAGCAGCGGGATCACCGCGATGCCCGCCAGCGCCAGCTTCGGGCTCATGGCGAACATGGCGACAAGGGTCGTCGCCACCGTTGCCGTATTGCTCACAAGCTGGGAGAGCGTGCCGCTGATGACGCTGCTGACGCCGCTGATGTCCGTGTTCATCCGCGTGATGATATCCCCCTGCTTTTCCGTCGTGAAAAAGGCGTGGGGCATATATTCCAGATGGCGGTACATCTCATTTTTCATATCAAAAATGATCCGCTGCGAGATCCATGAATTGATATAGCTCTCAAGCAGGCGGATCAGCTGGCTGGCGGTCAGGGCCAGAAGCGCGTAGACAAGCAGGCGGATCAGCAGCGAAAAGCTCTGCCCCGTCAGCGCGTCGTCCACGATGCGTCCCGTGATGATCGACGGAAACAGCCCGACCACCGCGGAGACGAGGATCGTCAGAAACACCAGTGTGAACTGGACTTTGTACGGCGCGAGATAGGAAAGGATCCGGCGCACGAGCGCCGCGGACAGCTTCGGCGCGTTCCCCTTTTCCTCTTCTGTCAAAAAACCGCGCGGCCCCTGCCCTCTCATCGGTCCCGGCATAGTGTCTCCCTTCGTTTTAAACCCTTTGCCCCTCCGGCGGAGAATACGAGGATCCCCTCTCCGCGCCGGAAAAAGCGCGTGAACGCCAAAGCATAGAAACAGACAAGCATAAAAATGTCGTAAAAACGGATATGCATTATTATCAAAACAATTATAAACGCGGTAAAAATTGAGCGCAAGCCTGACCGGGACAGGCGCTGCCGCATGTCCCGGAGGATCCGGGAGACGCCGTCCGGCGGCGCGCCGCAGGAAAGACCAGGCAGAAAACCCCGGTTCTGAGCAGCCATACATTCATTACGAGACTGAATATGGTGCCCGCAGGGCATCAGTAAGTCAGACATCTGAAAAATGGATTCAGAGAGGAGGAACAGCACTATGAAAAAAATCGCAACCAACAATGCTCCCGGCGCAATCGGCCCGTATTCCCAGGGATTCGTGGTGAACGGATTCGTATTCACATCCGGCCAGATTCCGATCAATCCCGAAACAGGAGAAATGCCGGAGGGGATCGCCGCGCAGACGGAGCAGAGCTGCAAAAACGTACTTTCAATCCTGGAGGCGGCCGGCTCCGGCGCGGAGAAGGTCATCAAGACTACCTGCTTCCTCGCGGAAATTGCCGATTTTGCCGCCTTCAACGAAGCCTATGCGAAATACTTTACGTCCAAGCCGGCGAGAAGCTGCGTCGCCGTGAAGGATCTTCCCAAGGGCGCGCTCTGTGAGATCGAGTGCATCGCGGAGATCTGACCCGACGCAATATACTGCCATGGCGGGAATGCGAATGCCGGCACGGCATTTGCGGATGCCTGCACGCTGTTTTATAACACTTGCGGCCATGGTCTCGCGCCCGCAAACATATATGAATAAACTGCGCGCTGCTCCGCTCCTGCGGGCACCTGCCCATGAACTGAAATATGAAAACGGGGACAGTCCTTTCAAAGAACTGTCCCCGTTTTATATTATGACACGGCCCGCGTAAGGAGTTTTTCCGCCTGACGGCGGACGCGGGCCGGTCGGGGGTAGAGGGCGGCAAGGCCGCCTCTACCCTATTTCTGTGAATATGCGCATCTCTGTGCGTGTGTGGGTTCCCGACGGATCTGCGGGAACCCGGTTGTTATTCTTCTTTCTTCGATTCACCTTTTTGAGCCATGGCTTTGGAATTGACCATGACCCGCAGGTGGGAGCCTTCACCGCACTTGCCTTTTTCGTCGGTCACTACGAGATCGAACCACATTTTTCTGCGCTCAATGGAGCGGAGCGTGGCCGTGGCCGTGACCTTCATGCCCACGGGTGTCGGTGCCAGGTGACGGCAGTGGATTTCCGCGCCGACAGTGGTCTGTCCTTCGTCAAGGTAAGCTTTCGCCAGCTCCAGGGCGCAGGCTTCCATCAGGGCCACCATGTTCGGGGTGGAGAGGATCTTCGAACCGGCGCTGCCGATTCTCTTCGCGGTCATCTCATCCGTGACCTCCCAGGTCAGGGAATGTTGTGTTGGTCTGGCTGCAGGAATTTGTTCTGACATGAAATACCCTCCTTTGACATTGTTTGGAAACAGTATTGTGAAACAGTTTTTCAAAACTGCAGGCATGCTGGATCTCTCCTGCAGGTGGATCCGGATCCGTTTTCGCGGTTTGCATATTCGGGTTTCTTATGCATGAGGCTTCTATTAATTTTTACTTTTTATTTATTATGAATGAAAGTGTGCGGATAAACAAGAACGTCCCGGAACTGTTTCGTCCCTTTACATTTCCGATGTCATGCCGCTGATGAGGCGCCGGAACTTTTTGGGCGTGGTGCCTGTGCTCTGCCGGAAGGCGCGGATGAAATTGGCAGAGGAACAGAAGGCGCAGTATTCCGCGATCTCATCCACCGTATAAGGGGTTTCCAGCAGCATTTTCATCGCATGGTTCATGCGGATGTTCATCAGGTAGCCGTAGGGGGCAAGACCGGTCTCCTCCTTAAAAAGCCGGGAGAGGCGTGAGGCGCTCAGCAGGGAGGCGTCCGCGACGTCCTGTGTGGAGATTTTCTGCATATAGTGTTCATCCATGTACTGTTTCGCCCGGGAGACGCCGACGGACAGGGAGCCGTCTCTCCCCGTGCCGGAGTACAGCATGGCAAGAATTCTGTGGACATGGACGGACATGATCCCTTCGTCCTGAAAATCGTTCCGCATCAGGTCATGAAGGAGGACGAAAGGTTCTTCCATCTTGCGGAAGTCCCTGAAATGGATCCCTTTGCCGGGGAATCCCCTGCCTGCGCTTTCGCTGTTCTGTGCTTTTCTGTCCGCGCTTTCTTTTCCGCCCGATTCTGTTTTCTGCGTTTTTGCGGCTTTCGCCGCGTCTTTTTCCGTTTCCGGATTGTCCGCCGCGTGCGCGTTTCCCGCAGGATCGCTCCGCAGGGTGTCTTTCTCTTTTATTCTGTCCGGAATCCGCCAGCCCTCTGTGAAATGATCAAAAAATGCCCGGGAGGCTCCGCCGTCAAAATGGAACCAGTAGAATTTCGTGACCGTCATGGCGCGGTAGCGGTGCGGCCTGCGGCAGTCCAGAAAGACCACATCACCCGGACGGGCCGTGAAGCTGTGGCCCTCATAAGTGAAGAGCATCTCCCCTTCCTTGAGATAAAACAGGAGGTAGGAGTCGAGCCCGGTCCGGCGCACGTCATACCGGGGCCCGCAGGTATACAGGGCCTCCAATTGTACGTAATAAAGATTCTCCTTTGCGAACGGTGAAGGCGTATGCACGAAGATTCCTTCTTTCGCCAGAATATCGCTTTCCTTTACGAGATATTTTTCCGGTACCGGGCGCATGTTTCTCCTCCTTCCAACGTCCTTCCGTGTTCCGACAGGATAAACTGAATTAACGGATCTGCCTGCCGGTTTTCAATCCACAGAGGCCGCACCGCGTCTTTTCCGGCGTTTTCGCGGGATAAACCGGATAAACAGACCTGCCGGTTTTCAATCCACAGAGGCCCGCGCCGCGTTTTTCCGGCGTTTTCGCGGGATAATCAGAATCGGCGCGGCCCCCTGCTTGAAACCGGGATATAAAACGGCAGGATTTGCATATTTCGCGGCAGGATTTGCTATTGGATAATTCCACTGACCATTGTACCATAGCCTCAGCAAAAGGAAACCGGAAAACGGGATCCGGAAAAAGAAAATGTTTTCAATAACAAAGAATTTCAGTAAAAAACCTCAGTGAAAAAGAGGAAAAAGAACACAAAAAGGGGTTCGGCAAAAGGAAGCGGAACAAGGATTTACAAGGAGGCAGACCATTATGACATCGAAAGAGCGCGTTTTGACAGCATTTGCACATAAGGAGCCTGACAAGGTGCCCGTGGACTTCGGCGGGATGTGCACATCCATGGTCAACTGCCAGGTGGTGGCGCAGCTGCGCGACTACTACGGCCTGGAGAAGAAACTTCCCAGGATCAACGACATGTGCACCATGACGGCTTTTGTCGATCCCGACCTGGGCGAGGTCATGGGCGTCGACGTGCAGAACCTGGATAACTTCGGCGACACCTACGGGCACAAAAATACCGAGTGGAAGGAGTGGGAGTACCGCGGCACACCGATCCTGGTGCCTGCGAACGCCACGATCCATGACGACGGAAAAGGCGGCTATTTCCTGTATCCCGAAGGCGACGACTCCGTAAAGCCCAGCGGCCACATGCCCGCCGGCGGCTATTACTTCGACAACCTGGAGCGCGGGGAAGAGGAGATCGACGAGGACGATCCGGACCTCTCCGGCAATGTGGAAGATTACATGCCCGCTTCCGATGAGCAGATCGCTTTCCACCACAAAAAGCTCGAGGAGTACAAGCCCCTGCAGCGCGCGATCCAGGTCATTCCCGGCTATTCCTGCC
>JAUNJS010000012.1 GCA_030533125.1 Eubacteriales bacterium
TCTTAATTCCGAGAAGGAATACAATCTTTTATCAAAGGAGTTTTATGGAAGAAGATGGTTGGAGGATTATATTGAAGAGTGGCAGGATCGGCGCGAAACAAAAGCATTAATCCTGTACGGACGTCCCGGAAGCGGAAAAAGTGCGTTCAGTGTTAATTACTCGCATTTTAATTCAGATGTATATGGATGTTTTCTTTGTGAATGGAACCGGGAGTACACAACAAATCCAAATCGTCTGATTAAAACCATGGCGTTCAGGCTTGCAACAAAGCTTCCGGATTACAGAACCTTATTGCTTCGTCAGCTAAATGCGTCTTTACAGCTTGATGATATGAATCCGGAAGCCCTGTTCGACTTCCTGCTGGCATATCCTCTTTCTCATCTTATAGACGGCAAACGTGAAACAGGACTTATTGTTGTTGACGGATTGGATGAAGCAGAAGTTAATGGAGACAATCCGTTGGCATCTGTTTTTGCCAAGTGTATGGATCGGACGCCAAGGTGGATTAAATTTGTGTTTACAAGTCGGCCGGAAAAGAATGTCAGCAAGTATTTTCAGTCGTGTGAGTCCATTGACCTGATCGATAATATGCCTGCAGGCTATAATGACATCATGGCCTATCTAATAAAAACACTCGCTGTTGAATTACAGCAGACATCCAATAAGCTTGAAACACTCAGGAGGATCTGTGAATTAAGCGATGGGATCTTTTTATACGCGGAATTGCTTGTCGCAGATTTGAGATCCGGCATTATTAAAATGAATGAAATTAGCGGCTTTCCAAAAGGGCTTAATTCATTTTATAGAATTTCAATGGAAAGGAAATTCCGTAATAGGGAAGCTTTTATACAAATCCGTGAAATGCTGGAGATGCTTTCAATTTCGGATACATTGCCCGAAGAACTGCTTCTTGGTGTAAGCGGGTACAAGAAGTATACGTATTTGACCTGTTTGGATGAACTGGGGTCCTGGGTGAATCGGGTTGAAGAAAACGGCATGATCGTACTCGGATTCTCGCACAAGTCGTTCAGGGATTGGTTTACCAACAAAGCACAAAGCGGGGAATTCTATATTGATTATGAATCAGGCGCTTTAAGAGTTGCGCGTTTCTGTAGAGCCAGCATAGACAGCTCTTTTCAAAACGACAATATATCACATGAGCTGCGGGAGTATATAATGTCCCATGTCGGGAATTATTATGTCTCTTCTGCGCAGTTTGCTGAACTTGAAGATTTTCTGCTTTTGCACAGTGAAGAATTGGATCCTTTCTGGAGAATATGGAACCGCTTCCCGGAAACATGGGATAATGCCCGTCTTCTTGATGCATTCTGGACATCGAGCGATAAAGATTTCTTTTTGCATAAGTTACAAAGAGAAGGAAACGTCAGTTTTTTGAGCTGGATTTTTGATATCGCCGCACAAAAATACGGTGTTCATGAATTCAGTAAAGAATTGGTGACTGTCTACATGGATATTGTCCATATGTCCGGTCAGTATGCGAGGGCTGTAAGTATTGCTGATCAATATTTGGGTGTCAAGCCGTCCGATACTGCCGATGACGAATTCCTGGCGATGCTGAGAGTGCGCCGCATACACCACGCCATGTTTTACAAGCCTGTCGGCTGTCTTCTTGATGAAGCAATGGCATTACTCGCACAGATTGGCAGTAAATACCCTAAAGTATATAATGAGCTTTTGTTTTTGATTGGCGGGAATTTGGGTGTTCTTCAAGGCGATTGGGATTTTTGTGAAAAATGGCTTGAAAGATCTGAGGACTATGCAAAAAAGAACGGATTAACGGATTTTTCAAAAAGAAACGCGCGAAAGATGGCGGACTGTTACTGCCACTCCAGAGAATATGAGAAAGCAGAGGAACTGATCGAGCGGTATATCCCTGCGCACGGAGAAATTACCGGCAGATATGAAGCTTATCTGGTGGGAGCTTTGGCAAATCTCTATACATGTAAAAGTTATGATGACGAAGCGGTTGAATGCTATGAACAGCTGTTGAAATATACTGTTGCGAAAGGAATCGTTGGATGGACAGCACATGCATATCTGGGAATTGCAAATACCAACTTCAGGCTGGGAAATATTAAAGAAGCTGTAGATTTTGCACACAGAGCTGGAAATATCTACGACAATATACGGCAGGAATGGGGCCTCATAATGACGGAAGCATTGCTGGCTGCCTGTGAAAGCCGGGTTGGAATTGCGCCGATTCGTGTGGCCTGTGACAAAGCGATTAAGCATGCCCGTAGAATGCAATACGGCTCCTGTATTTCGTCAATTGAAGATCTGTGCAGCGGAAAGAATAATTTTCTTGAATTATATTTTTTATAGGAAGAGGTTTCGGAATGGGTAAAATAATCAAGATCGAAAACGCAGATTTAGCGGAAGCCCTGAAAACAACAACACGTCAGTATTTTGTCGGGAATCTTTCCAGACCACAAAAAATCATGTTTATTAGAGATGACAGGCTTGAGATTGGAATATCCAGTTATCCTGCCTTTCAGTCCGAGCCTGCGCATAAGCATATGACTGCTACAGAATATCAATATATGATAAGCGGGTGGACCGAATACATGGATGTCGATTCCGGAGAGATTTATGAATTCAGGAGCGGTGATTTCTATGCCATAGAACCGGATACGGCATATTCCCAGAGAGTAAAAGCGGGAACGAACATTCTCTTTATCAAGGTGCCATCCGTGAATGACAAGCAGCTTGTTGAAATTGATGGCGAGCAATTGAGATGGCTGCAGGAAAAAATGCGGACGGTCAGGACTGATTTTTATTACAGGAAAGATGCTCCTGCCGCCAATTCCATCAGACCGGCAGCCGCGGTTGCCATTCTCAATTCAAAGCGCGAACTGCTTATGCTTCATCGCAGGGATAATAAAAAATGGACAATGCCGGGCGGGACATTGGAGTTTGGCGAAAGCATGACCGAATGCGCGTTGAGAGAGGTTAAGGAAGAAAGTGGTCTCAATGTTGAGATTATTGATATCATCGGGACATATACAGATCCGAATATTCGAATAGCATATTCTGATGGCGAGGTGCGGCAGGAGTTTACCATCATGTATTACGGGGAAGCTTTGAATTATGATGTGAGTCTTGACGATGAGTCCAGTCAGTTTCAATGGGTTCCGCTGGATGATCTTGCTAAACTGCCTTTAGCAGATTCCCAGAAACGGAGAATTGAGGACGTACTTGACTATCTGGAAAACGGAAACCGGAAGATAATATGAAAATATTCGCGCACAAAACTCACAACTCCATATATTTATATATAGTAGCTGTTAAAAGTATTCACAAAGCAGACATCCTTCGCCAGCATCATCACCAGACGGATGCCATATTAGGATAAACTTCGGATTACCTTTCCTTTGTATTTATTTATCGTGATTAACTCATCCAATTGAGAGAAATCTACATACCTTCAAGAACAAAAATATTAACTGCTTTTAAGCCAAAAACAGCTGGGATTGCGTTATATAGGTTCGTAAATCACCAAATCATAGATTTAATAGGATGGGGAAACAAAATGAAAAAAATCTTAGTTATATTTCTGGTTGTAATCATACTATCAGCTTGCGGAGGCTCACAGACACCAAAGCCGCAGGCACAGCAAGGGCCAGAAATCTCTGAAAAGAGCATTACAGAGACCACAGAACCTCTTTCACAATCGAATTCTGTTGTAGATGAATCTGAGGTTGAGGCAGAGACAGTTCTATCTGATAACTCTGAAACAGACATTTCTTCTGTAGAGTCAACTACATCAGAAGCCGCAACGACTGAAAAAGACAACCAGAATCCAAGTAATGAAAAGGGAGCTCTTGGGATTTACATTACTACTGTAACCACTGAGGTCGCCAAGGCCTACGGAATGCATGTAGGTGCATACATAGATTCTGTTGATCAGGGAAGCGCTGCGGAAAAGGCAGGCTTGAAACACGGGGATATTATTACCGAAATTGACGGCCGGGTTGTGACCGGTCACGAAGATCTTGTGGAGCGTCTCTCCAGTTATAAAGCCGGGGAGACAGTGGTGGTAACTATTCAACATCCATTAGATAGTGCTGAGTACGAGCAAAAGAAAATAAGTGTTACACTGGACAAAGCGAGTGATTATTCCTCCAATGAAGAAGCTTCTGTCCCTGAAACAATCGATTTTGATTTTTGTGCGGAGTATTCAGCTTCTCGTATGCCAGATGGGATTATTGCGTCTTTTTCTCAAATTGAAGAAAGAGGAGTTCTTATTACAATCGGACGTTTTCAAAATGATACTGGAAAGGATGTGTCTTTAGACATCGAATGTAGCTATGGAGATGAAGAAGGTGATCTCTGGGGTTATGGTACATCAAGCCAACCCCTCCTCAAATCTGGAGAAGAGTACATAGAGGTCTTTGATATTGGTGAGGAATACCAATCCTTCCTGGTGGAATGCTATATTAGCGATGTCCCCGAAGGTATATATGCTCATTACAATGCAACAGATGTGCAGCATAGGCGGAATGCGGATAATTCAATAGGATATAATGTCATCAGCTCAGATCCTGATGGGTATAATCTATTAATCAGGGCCTTTTACGTGGATGAAAATGGCGGCATAATAGGTTATGGTTCTGCCGATATCGGAGGATCGGATGAGTGGGGATGGGATCATATGGAGATTCCGTCTATGGATTATGATTCCTACATTTTAGTATGGGCCTATCAATACCTGTAAAAAACGGGTTGTTTAGAATACAGTAACTGTTCAGGTTTAAACGTCAGTAAGTTAATATCTACAGGTTAGACCCGATTCAGAGTTTTTTTCACTGTAATAGTCTCTGTCCAGCACAAGCTTAAGTTTGTCCAGTTTAAGAAAATCAACCTCCTTTATAAGGTTCTCTATCATCTTGACGTCGGTGATGTTGCCCGCCAGCTTTTTGTAATAGACAGGAAGCATGGTCTCTTCTCCTTAAAGCAATGCCAGATTGATCTGCGGAAGGCGGTCGCCCTCTTTATTCTTACCATACCTGACCTGTTTGATCAGGCTTGAGTACGAAGAGGGTGTCAGGGGGACGGTTCTCTTGACAACTTCTCAAAAGAACCGTCCCCCTGACACCCCTCACTCACAAGTGTCAAAAGAACCGTCCCTCTGACACCTCTCACACACTGTACGCACATACAGCGCAGCTGCCAGTGTCAGGATCCCGACGATGACTTCGATCAGGATCACCGATACACTTTTCAGCGACAGGAAAACTGTCACCGCATCCACGATCATGTGGAATAGAACAGCGATCGGATACATTTTTGCCATCCCCTTCCTGTTCGCTGCGGCCCAGACGAGCACGGAGAATGAGAGATGCAGAATGATCGCGAAAATCCTCTCCGCCGCGCCCAGAAGAAACATCCAGGACGGTGTACTGATCAGTGTCTGGATCGCCGTCTCCGTCTGTGCAAGCGTATCCCCTGACAGAGAACCTGTCAGCGCCGCTGTGTTGCCGGAATTGATCAGCACCGAATAAATGATATTGTTGATGGAAGTGATCCCGAGGATCACTATCGCTTCAAAGCCGCCGTGTCCCGCGCCGTACATCAAGGCGTTTACATTTCTCTCTCTGTTGCGGCGAAGAACGGTTTTAAAAGCGGCAAACCGGCCCGTCTCCTCGAAAAGGCCTGCCATCAGGCCTCCGTACAGAGGATAAAGCAGACTGCTTCCTTTGATCACTTCTCCTGCAGGAGAGCCGAGGATCATTCTGTGCGCCGCACTCTCCAGCACGAAAGCAAAGAGAAGCATCACAGCGCAGCCTACAAAAAATGGGAGCAGATCCGCTTTTTTGCTCTTATACAAATAAATGCAGAGCGCAATCGGCAGACCAAACGAAATCATTCCCGAAATTACCATGAATACGATCGACAGAACCGGTACCACTGCGAAATCCTCCTCTGTTCTTCAACCTCTTCCTGGAAGGCTTACTTAGAATGCTGACACTGTTCTTGTGAACTAATACTCCAGATTGAAGGGCAACGTTTTTTGCATCCAGTTGATTGCCATTTCGATGGGATCTTTGGAATAGATATGGGAATGCGCTCTATGCGGGAGACTGGGGATCTTCCTTCAGTTTGTTCTGCAACTGCAGGAGAGCGGCTTTCAGCTCGACGTCGTTTGAATTCAGACGGCGGTTCAGAAAGCAATTCACAAAGCCTAACTCCCTGAGCCATTCCCGGGCCAGGAACAGCAGCACGTCCCGGTTTTTCTTCGCCCTGTCGATATACCTGATGTTATGATCTCTGAAATAATCCAGATAGTCCTCTTTCCAGCGCTCGATCTCCCGGATGCCGTGCTGCACGGCATAGATGTATCCGTCCGCGGCGGCGTCTCTCGTTTTCCCGCTCAGGTCGGTGATGCTGCCGCCCAGGTAAACAGGCGTCTCCACTAGCGATGCCGCATAGGGGCTGCAACAGATTGCGTAGCAGCCGCCGAGGGGTTCCTTGACTATTCGTATGCCCCGTGACAATCGGATCTGCTTCAGACCGACCCCCCACTCCAAAGCGTAATAGCCGAGGATCTTCAAGCTGTCGGGGAGCGCGGCGCTTTCCAGTTGTGTTTTTATCTTACGCTATAAATCCAGTTTCGGGCAACTCTTGAAGGCCTCCTGTTCGATGCGCTTCACGCCGTCACGGATCGTCACGGATTGCAGGCTTTCGCAGGAGCAGAAGGCCATTTCTCCGACGTCTGCCACGCTGCCCGTTCACGCCGGCGGAAATCAAAAAAGTGTCATGGGGACGGTTCTCTTTGACAACTTCTCCCTCACAAGTGTCAAAAGAACCGTCCCCTTGACACCCAAGTGTCAAAAGAACCGTCCCCATGACACCCTGGCGCTGCTGCCACACCTGCTTCAGGATCCGGTTTTGGTAATCGTATATCCCATTTTGACAATGAGCCTGATTGTTTCCATTGCTGTCTTTCTGTCATATTCTTTTTCGCTCTCGGGCAGTTGACTGTATGGGACGAGTGCCGGATTGAGCTTTTTTCCCTGGTCTTTTTCCGTTCCATCTATCCGATCTCTGGGAATTTCTCCGGGGATCCGGGCATCATGTATATTTGAGGCGATCTTTTCGGCAAGCGTGAATAATTCCTCCGGAAGTATCACATCACTCGTATCCACGGGGGTTGGGGTACACATACTGTTTCTCCTTTCGCAAGCGATACTATTTGAATTATCATAGTCGGAGAGAAATGTGTTCCGGACGTTCCGGGATTTCGGACCGGTCGTTGTCACCGGGATCATTTCTCTGTTTGAAAGACTGATCGATGTCAGCAGGGCGATTTTTAAAATCGCAATCATGACGATCATGTTTATAGTCATATCGGTTCCTTCCTGATCTTTTCAGATTCTAAAAGCTGTCTTATCATGTCCTGGCCTCTTTTTTAGGAATGTGGCTGTATAGGGGAGGAGTATTTACAGATGCATAATGGAATGCTTTCTGTACGTGTACGGCTCGCCCCGTGGTTTCTGCAGCTGAAGTATTTATAGATGCATAGATGCATAATGGAATGTTTTCTGTATTCTTTGCGATGCCTTTTGCTTCCGGGAGAGAAGGGCTGTACGTGTTTCCCGGCTTTTCCGGACTTTTTTTGAGTCTGGAAAAGCCGGAAGTCAGGGGTCTCGGCATTTCATTTCTTTGTCCTTTCGCCCGCTTCAGCGCAGACGTTTGAGTCCGGTATTTATTACCCGACGATCTGGTGGAGAACGATGGGAAGAAAAATGGCAGGGGTGATGTTCATGATTTTGATTTCCGAGACCTTCAGCATGTTCAGTCCCATTGTGAAAATGAGAAGAGCCCCGATTGCGGACATATCATTTACCAGAGCATTTGTCATTATGGGGGAGAGCCCCCATGCAAGGAGGGCGAACGTTCCCTGATAGAGGAACACGATAACTGCGGTACAGGGAATGGAGATTCCGAAGGTCGCGCCGAAGATAATCGTACTTACAAAATCCAGGACCGACTTTGCCGCAAGAGTTGTGATGTCCCCTTCAAGGCAATTGGAGATGGGGCCGACGATTGCCATGGATCCGCTGATGGAAAGGATGGAATAAGAGATAAATCCCTCCATGAAACGGTCGGAAACGTTTCCCTTCATGAGGAAGGAAAAAACAGCAGTGAGCTTCGAGGAGAGCCGGTCTTCGATGGAAAGAAGGCTGCCGATTATTGTTCCCAGAACAATCGAAATAATGCAGACCAGGAGGTTATCTGCGTCCATCATCCCGACCATTCCGATCAGCAGTGCGCACATCGCGATCGCCTGCATGATTTTGTCCTGTAAGGACCGGGGAATAAGCTTGCTTTTTGCCGCGACGCCAATCATTCCGCCGATAACAATTGCTGCTACATCAAGAAATGTGCCGTTTAACATTTTTGTTTCCTTTCTTCAGGGATGATTCCCTGAGGGTGTGCAAAGCGGTTTCGGATGGCTTTCGAATAGTACAGCCGCCTGTAGCCGCATAGGCGGGAACATGATTGTTATATCAAACCAATTTTGCGCTGTGGGAAATCGAATGAGACGGAGATTTGAAACGGTTTCAAAAGGAGGATATGACAGAAGCTTCCGGCTAAGGACAGGCGGTTACAGCTCAGACCACCTCGAAATTCGATGTTTTTGCTTGGCTTGCATCGCAAAAAACCGAGTTGAACGGTAAAAAACCCATCGCGTATAGCGATAACAAAGCTGCGCTTTGTGGAATGGGATTTCGCACGTTACAGTTTACGCCATCGAGGGGGCGTAAACTGTACGACAGGAGGGGCAGAGGATGCCTTATCTTCAGTATGGATTGACACAGTCCTGATCGTTACATTAAGATAATTTCAGCATCTATGCGTCCGCTTGTGTTGTACGGGAGGTGGGAATGACGTTTTTATTTCAGGATCTCAATGAGTTGTTTTGGAACAATATTACTGACAGCACCTGTTTGGATTGTAAAAACATCGTCGTGTTTACGAGATGTATTTTATCTGATCCCCTTTTCATCGCCGCGACGGAAGCCAGAGCGAAAGACTACACACATGCTCCTTCATGTAGTAATCGCTCCTCGACTCTTCATCGGTTCTTCAAAGGGAGAGCAGACCGTCCATCTAAAAAGTTCGCTGAATTGATTCTTAAAATAAGTGAAGACTCCGGAGAAAGATATACATATGAGAACTCCCCGTATAGAAAGGGCACAGCGCAGAAATGGGAAATCCTTTTGAAAAAGCTTCCTGCCTCTGATAACAGGGCTCTTTTAAAAGCTTCTTCGGAGAAAATAAGAGCATTGGGGAAATCCAACCACTATGTTAATGAAAGAAGAAAGGAGCTGATTATCCTTTCTCTTGAAGATCGTTTAGCCTTTCTGACGTTATTGGCAGGGACTTATTATTATTGGGAAAAGGAGCCGGACTCTGAAATAACAGAAAACCTTTTTGAATTGATTTTCCCGCCAAAAGACGAGAAAGAACCGCCGGATCCTGAAGGACCGCAGAAAGAAGCGGCCAGGAAGGCGGAGAAAAGATTTGGCAGCATCCAGGATAAAATAGATCGATTGTCAATTGACATTGGCGCAAGGGAAAGCTGTGTAAAAACATGTAAACAGATTCTTTCGATAGAAAACCTGAAGGACAAGTATTTTATCGGAAAAGCAAATTATATCTTATATAGATGCTGTATATACACAGATGAGAAACTGGCCTACGATTACCTCGCGAAGAGCTGCCAGTATGAATATGAAGACGCGCTTTTTTTGCGGGAAACGATAAAGTCAGCCGGGTTGCTGTATCCGGTAGAACAGAATTACAGTGCTTTTTCCGGCTACTGTATCTATAATACTGACAATTCATATTTTAAGTTGTTCGCGAAATCCGTTCCAAAGGACTGGGAGATGATTGCGTTCGACGACTACCATATGTTCAGTCTCTTCGAGGAAGAACGCGGGGAAGATCAGGTACGCACTGCTGATGACACGAAACAGTCTTTTTCCGGTATAGAACTGCTGATGTCCGGGGCAGAACACAGGTTTTTGTTATTTGATGAAGATGCGCACAAAAACTTCACCGACCTTTTAACTGTTCTGGAGTTTGTCCGGAAAAACGGATTGTATTCTTTCATCGATGATATCGATATTTTTATCCGGTGCCGCGAGGAGGTTTACAGTGCCTTAATTGATACGATCCAAAAGAATCTTGAAGGCCATGTTCTGCGGATCCATATCCTGGATGATGACAAAATGGGAGCCCAGTATCTGCTCAGCCGCCATCCGCTCTTCTATCCTGTACGGAACCTGCAGAGCGGCAGACCGACACTTCATTTTGTCGTGATCGGTTCTGATAAATGCGCGGAATGGCTTGTCAGAGAAGCGTTCTGGCTATTGACTTTTCTGCCGCAGGAAACAAAAGCCAAAATAACGGTTCTTGCGCCTGACGCGGAGGCATTTAAAAACAGCATTGTCGCGAGACTGCCAGGATTAAGAAATAATGATGATCTGTCCGATTGTTTCCCGCGGGACTTTCGAACACCTGTAAAAATCATTAAGACGGATCCGGGGAATAATTCAATATACAGTGAAGTAGAAAAACTTGTTCAGACGCGGGACCACCTGTATTTTGCTGTCTCCACCGGGAATGATGAAAAAAACCTGACACTCAGCATTCATCTCCGGGAACTCCTGATCCGGAACGCTGTTTCGACCATTCAAAATGAAACAGCTGCAGACAACGCACTGGTTGACAGGCTGAACAATCTTCCGCCAATTGCGTTTCGATGTAAAGATGAGAATATTGCCTATCTGAGCCGACACCTCGTCGTAAACAACCTCGACAGCGGTGACAGCTGGTTCAACAATTACGCCCTGATTCCGTTTGGAGCGAAAAACGAAAGATATACCTGGCAGAATCTGGACGGCGGATTGATGGAAAAACTGTCTTTGTGCGTACATTTGGAATACAGCGGCATACCGATTGATCGGGAAGCACATGTTGAAACAGAAGAAGAAAAAGAGAATCGCAGAGCTGCGCTCCATAGCTATTATGGACGCCAGTACAATAAAGACTCCTCGATGTCCGTCGCGATAAGCCTTCCCTACAGGTTATTTAATATCCGGAGCGAAAAAAGGGGCAGTTCATTTCGGGAAGGCAGCAGGCTGGTCAGGGAAGCGTGGAACATTCTGGACAGCGATGCATATATCCATCGGGATACGCTTGAAAAATTCGCGGAACAAACAGAGTTCCTCCGCCGGGACAGCGAAGGTTCTTCTGACCGGTCTGCCGCGGCCGCAATCGATCAATTGTCTGCCTGGGAACAGATCCGCTGGTCCCGCTATATGCTGTCACGCGGATGGATGCCCGCAAGCGTTCCCCAGGCAAAGGCTTATACCGGCGGCGAATACAGGAAACATCAGCTGTACATTGCCAGGCTCCATCCCGCTATACGGGAATTTACGCAATTGTCCGCAGTGGAAAGAGAACTGCAGAGCGATTTTACAATATATAACCGCAGAAACCTGATGAATACATGTCATATATTACGACTTGACTGGCTGGAAAAGGAAAAGCAGCTTGAAGAAAAACAGCATAAAATAGAGGACGAAGGATTATCCGTCCACCCATAATACAATCCGCGGCAATGTCCCGGGATCCTGACTTCGCGCAGCATCATCTCATGTTGATGCTGCGTGTTTTTTTGACATATCCTATATGTAATATCGTTTAGTTTTATGAGACGGTTTCATTTTTCTGTATCAAGGCGGCGCATGACATGCAGTCATTTGGTTTCGTAGAATTACCATAGACACGGGTTGTCAAACAACCGGGTCATGCGTTTAGACAGCAGCAGACAGAATTCACATGTATTGTTTCGCGGCATTATTTCACGAATTAACGGAAGGAGGTCGCTTTGAAGCGAAAATATATCATCGTAGTCTTATTGATCGTTTCAACTGTGGCTGCAACAACGGTGAGCGGCTGCGGCTTGTTCTCGGGAACAAACCGGGGATTTCCTTATCCCGGGGGATGGACTGCGGAGGACGGGGAGCGGGATGACGCGGACTCCGGGGAAAAGGAGGAGTCCGGATCTCCGGGGGACAGTAAAAGCGAACCTGCTCCCGGCGGGACGGAGAACGCGAAAGCAGGAACAGAAGAATCAAAAAGGAGCGAAACAGGCGAAGAAGACGGCGACGGCAGTCCCGGGGAAACCGCGGCGCCGAAGAAACCGAAGGCGTTTTTCCTCCTCGACACCTCCGGCACCATGAACCGGGAACCGGAAGTCAACATCATCCATATGACTGCCGAAAGAGCCTGTCCCGGATACCAACAGGAATACTACACGCTGAATCAGAAAAAGAAGATCGTCAAAACAGATCCGGAGTACGCAACAAGCGGGAAATATGACAACAATACCGGCGCCATTCTGGATGTGCTCGGGGAGGAGGATATTCCGATTACATCGGAAGGAATCAACATCCTGACGACAGACCTCCAGACGAAGACGGGATGCTCGAAGATCGGATCCTGGCTGGCGGAGCTCGGAGTCGAGGGATTTTCATTTTACGTATTTTCGATCGAAAACAATAATAACGTCGATTTCTTCGAATATACTTCCAGCTCCGTCAAAGAAAAAGTATCGGTCACCGAATGCAAATTCAAGCGGGATTTTCTGATGATTGTGTTCGGGAAAGGCAGCCTTGTCCGGAAATTCGACGAAGAATTTATCGACAGGTTTCCGGATGGCATCGAGTATGAGCAGATCCGTGTTCAGAGGGAGGATTCTGCGAATTCCGGAGAGAGCCTTGTGAAGCTTTCCGCTTCGAGGCATTTCACGGACAATCTGGCAAACATTACCTATGAAAACACAAGGTATGTCTACGGCATCGCCCCCAGGGACAGCGGAGAAACGGTTTTTTCGTGGGAGAACACATTCGTATTCAAAAAGAACAAAAACAGCGCTAATTCAAACAGGGAGGCCGCGAAGTTCGTCGCCTTCGGACTGCCGGAGACCGCCGTCCCCGAGATCACGAACCAGTCGGTCACAGTGCTTGAATACGATTCAAAGAAGAAATCCTATGTCGAGAGCAATACTGCGTTCGATGTTTCGGTGGAAGCGTTCCTGGATGGAATCCCCGCGGCGGATGATCCCGACCTGAACGATAAACTCGGCGGGAATCTTGTCGGTCCCGGAAAGGCCGCAATTCTCGTCACGATCGAAAACACCCGCCTCTCAAAAAAACTGTATGCGGTGGAGGTTGTACTGACCTGCAAAGGGGAAGAAGGGGAAAAGGATTTCGTCTCCTTTGCGAGAAGGCACAGCGCGGGCCTGGAAGAGTACAGGGCAGCGCTTAAGACGGAATGTGTACCTTTAAAAGAAGCAGATGGCAGCGAAAGCAGGAATAAATATATGCGCACTGCCGGCACAGGTTCATCTGTATACAGCCGTCTTCTTGAATTTGAGAGAATTGCCGATGAGCTTGATGCCGCCTCCTATGTCGTCGACACAGGGGAGAAGGCCATCACTGTCAGGGCGATTATCGATTTCCGCTGAAGCGCGGTTTCAAGTGTATGCGATTATGTTCCGGACGGGACAGTCGTGCGGTTGTGTTCCGGATGGAACAGAAAGGAAGAAAAAATGGATATTCGAGAATTCAGAAACATGGCGAAAGCCATAGGGATCCTGTCGGCAGTGACGATCGCTGTTCTGATCGGCCTGTGGAGTGTGTCGTATTCCACGGGCGCGGGAACCGGGAATCTCTATATCGGAGCGTTCTTTGTCCTGCTTCAGGCGATCTGGATCATCATCTTCTATACGCTTTGGTACTTCGATGTCAACCGGCGAGCGGCCGAGCTGATCAACATCGATGAAATGCGGCGTGCCGCGTTCAGTCGCATTCCCCGGTACATGTTTTTTTCGATCCTCGTCACAGCGGCGGTCGGAGGAGCAGCGGTGGCGGGAGTCATGTGCAGGGTGCTTTTTGTCGACATCAACCAGATCTTCTGCCTGAGCGCCGCATTCATGGAACTTGCGGCCGGGAACTTCACATTGCTGCTCCTCATGTGCTTCTGGGGGCTTCCGGACCGCGTCCTGGGGCGCTACTGAACGAAATATTGGAAAGGAGGATCCTTGCGGAATGAGTAATAAAGAACATGTTTTCCTCTGCGGCGGGACCGGGGAGGAATGTGGATTAGGGTTCATGCATTTGAAGGAAAGCATTTCTCTCCTGCGGAAGGGAGAGTGCCGTCAGCTGCACATGGTATACGAGACGATGGACGACGGAGGGAAAGCCCTCGGGTATATGCGTCAGCTTTCGGAAAACGCTTTTCCTTTTCCCTCCAGGGACCCGCATATCGAATTCGGGTGTGTTGAGATTGCGGACAAAGTCCGGCTTTTCCTCACAGATAAAAAAATATCCGGGGACGTCCGGTTCCGGGATGTGCTCCCACCCGAATACCGGGACCGTGCATTGTTTAAAAATCAGACTCTGGACAACCTGCTCTCACATGGTTTCTACGGGGATATGAAACTTGCCGTCCTGTTCGACGACCTCGGGATGGAAGCCGCCAAAGGAAGCACCGTGGATCAGAAAATGGGATTTGAGGCGGTGGTGGACGAAGTGGTCAATTCCAACAGGAACTACGAAGTCCGGGCCGTATTCATTGGCTCCGGCATGGGGGGCGAGGGGCGGCAAAACCTTGCCCGCCATTCCGCGCTCCTGCGGGAGCAGTGCATCGAAGCTGTAGAGAAGAGGCTGAATCTCGGGGAGGGTAAGGCGGAGCAATATGTTTCAGACGTCCTCAAAATCGCGGTCATAATGGTTGGAGGGGTGCACCGTTTCCCCAAGCTCGACGGACTCAACCAGGATGTGGCGGGACTGGTGGCGGGAACACTGCAGAACTTCCCGCAGGAAGCGATTGAATCTCTGGATGCTTTTTACCTGCTTGAAAACGACAACATGCCTGTTCAGGCAACCGAAGCCTCTTACGGGAACGACCAGCATAAGCACGCCCACGCGATCCAGCTTGTCGCTTATGAAGCGATGGAAGATTTCTTCGAGCGCACCGCAGAGGAACTTAAGGCGCTGCGGCGAAATGATGACAGAAAGCTTCTGCGGATTATCATCCCTCATTACGCGCTTCCCGGGAACGGAAAAGCAAACTGGAAGAACCTGATGCTCCCGGAGGAGCACCGGATCGCCCTTGCCGGAAGGCTCCGCATTGACGCGATGCTGTTTCTCTGGCTCCGTCCGCAGCTGATGCCCCCCCGGACGGAAAATGTTTTCGAATCCGATTTCCTGTGCAAAATGTATGGTGCAAACAAGTCCTCCGCGCTGCGAAAGAAGGTCACATACAGTGAGCTGGAAGAAGCTGTAATCGGACCGTTCAAAGCGCTTCTGGAACGCGAAAAGCTGTTCCTTCGCTGGCTCCGGGATATTTCTCTCACCGGAAGGGACTGGGAACGCATGCAGGATCCGGATGATTCAACCCTTGCCGACCTGTTCCCCGTCAGGGAAATCGAACTGCTGCTGTGTGAGGATCCGCGGGCGGATATCAACAAATTAGGCGGAATGAGGAACTATAATCTGGACTGCATGACGAACTGCGGCGAGGGAAACCCTTACAGCTCCGGGCTGACTCCGGATTGGCTCAGGACCCGTCTTACATACCGGAAAAACAGTATTCCCGTGCCGTTTCCGGAAATCATGGAGCAGCTGTATGATCTCTGTGCGGATACGAATATAAGAATATAAAAGGAAGGAGTATATCATGGCAATAAAAAACCATCCTGCCGTACAAAAACTGTCGAACGGACCTGCAAAGCCCTTTTATACGATTTCGAATATGGAAATCCACGAGGTGGGAAAAGAACTGATTCAGAGGGCTTCGACAGATCAGAACGCGGCAAAGAATTCCGGAAACATACCGAGCCCGTTCGGGGAGAGCATCGCCCTTACAGATAACATTCTGAATCCGAGGGAGGAAATCCGTAACGATGCACTGCAGGACATCCTCGTGATGTACATTCGCCTGGCGGAAGCAAGCTTTACAGGCGAAAAAGTGACCTTCCATGTCCGCAAATTTGACAAGGCGAAGAAACTGGACGCTCCCTGTATCAGGGATCTGGAGAAAGAGGACGGGTGGAAAAGCGCCTCCGACAGATTGCTTGATCTCAGGATCGACGATGTTGTAAACGGGATTTTCATGCCGAACTATGTCTGCTTTATTCCTTCCGCGGGTTTCTGCGAAGATCTGGACACAAACCGGAAGAAAAATGACGGAACCGTAAAAATCCACGGAGAAGGGATCCGGGATTTCCTTGTCCGGAGACCGGAGGTAAAGAATCGCTGCCGCGCCATTCTCAGCACGATGATCGGGAATGGCGCGGACGAGAGAATACTGTCGCCCCTGCTTGAAATGCTGGGGGGAGCTCTTGATCCAAAGGACATGGAGAAGTACCGGGCGGAGGAGATGCCGTCCCTTCCGAAAGAAGTGCGCGATTATATTAAAGACACCTGTCCGGAATCAGGCGCGGAGGCAGCCTGTGGCTATCCGGGCAGAAACACCGGTTCCCGGCTTCTCGACTCCATCACTCTCATCAATACCGGTCCGGGAGCCATCACGCACAGCGATATGAAGGTGATCTTTGGAAGGTTCGTCGCCATTCCTCCGGTCCGCGACACGGAGCGCATTTCCGATGTGTCATTTTCCGAGGGGGGAGAAAGGACTGCTGCCGGAGGAAACGGCATCCTGCAGCCGTCCTGGATTGAGTTCTCGGCAAAGCTCGACGGACACATGTATTACAAGGTGTATCCGATTCCGGAGGGGGGATGGAGGATCCGCGGTCCCGAATACTATATCGATCTGGAGTATGGAGTCCCTGACGGAATCCTGACGAGGCACAACTATCTGGTCAGGGATATGTCGGCGGGACTTCCCCTCCAGGATCATGAATATGACTGCCGCTGGAAAGTCTTTCCGGAAGATCGGGGTGAATATTTGATTAATCTGGCCAGTCCGCAGTTTACGCACGAACATTGGAGACTGCGCCAGAGGACGTCCCGCATTGAACGGCTCGAACTGTGGGAAGAATGGGAGCAGGGGGAAGCTTCCCACAAGCGGCTTCTCGGTTGCGTTTTCCCGGAAGAAGCACCGAAATTCGAATCCTCCGGGAAAATCGCGTATGTTTCGATTGACCCGGCGGGAGCGGAGAGCGTCAGGCTCTGGACCTATGCGCACAGCGGGAAGACAAGGGCGATCGAATTTAAAGACCTGGTATACCCGATTACCCCGGCTTCTGCGTCCGAGATGTCACTGATCATTGAGAGAAACGCGCCTCCTTCTGAAAGGCACAATTCCCATTTCGAATCCCTGCTGCAGATGTTTAAGACTACCGACGCAGGGTTTGCGGAGCTGATGGTAAAGAGCCGGATCTGGGAGATGGATCAGAAGGAAATGTTCAAATACCTGAGCAATAATCCGATGAGTATGGTTTCTGCTATGAGCAATCTCGGAGTCTTCGCGAACCCCAAGGAAATGATTTCCAGGACAAAACTGGGGGAGGCGGAACGTGTAGAGTGCGGAACTGCGCTCAGACATTATATCGGGATCCTGATGCTCGAAGCCGTCCTTGCCATGTCAAAGAAAGGCTGCTCCATACAGGACGGGAGTCTTCAATTCCTTATTTCCTACCCCGAAAACGGGTCGGGAGAGGGTGTCACAAAGATGATGAAGGACGCCATCGATGGGGCGATCGAGTTTGTCAATGAATATCTGACTGATGCAAACACTCTGAGAACGGGTCGCATTGTCTTGTTGTATTCGGAAAGCGAGGCGAGCGCCCAGTGGCACAAGAACAATCCGCCGGCTTCAGTTTACATGGGAGACTCGGTTCCGGCGGGAACCCCGGATTACGGGCACTCCACCCACGATTTTTCTCTCCGGATAAACGGACGTCTCTACATGTTCTCGCTTCCCTACGCGGCGCAGTGTATAACAATCGCGACACTGGCCAAAGTGTATAAGAGAACCCCCGCTGCCCTGATGAGATGTTTCAGAGGCGGTGGGCAGGCTTTTATGCAGGAGGCGCAGGGGGCGATTACGAAAGCTGCTCTTTCGAATCGCGGAAATCTCTATGAGAACCTCGGCTTTATACTGCCTCTCAGCCGGCTCTTCTCCCATTGCAGCTTTTCCGTGACCGGGCAGCGGGCGGACGCTTTCCAGCTTCAGATTCAGCAGATCGTGGAAGCGCGGCTGAACGTTGCCATCCCGGCCTATGCCGACTGCATCGTGCGGGCAATCAGGGATGGCGTACTCACCGTCAGGAGTGAAATCCTTCTTGCGCCGGTTGGTAAAGGATCACAGGCTATCAACAACACCGGAAACGGATATGAAGAGAGGTTCGCCGAACGTCTCGCTGCCGCGATCGGGAAACAGCTTGCCGAGGAGCCGCTCCACAGCGGGGAGAAACCGGTTTTTACCGGCAGAATCCGGCTGCTGCCGAACAATGATATAAAAAAGGAAAGCGTGGCGCAGGGTCTGATCGACCTGAAGGAGGCAGGGGAGAAGAACCGGGGAACGGTCCCGGAAAAGCTTTCTGAAACAGAACTGACCGATTACTATCTGGATACTCTGTTCGACGGGGAGAGCGCCGACGCGCAGGAAAGGAAGACGGCCCGCAGGGAAGAAATCCGGAACGCCGACACGAAAGCGACGATCAAACAGTACAAGGACCTCAGGCAGGAACTGTATTCAGACGTTTTCAAGGCCGTTCTGGACAACTATCAATATTCGGATTTTGTGACCAGCTTCAACTGCTGGGGATACACCGGCACCTCCGGAGGCACATTTGACCAGAATATCCGCGACTATGCCCGGAACAATTTCGAGAACCTGAAGGCGGAGCTCGAACAGAGCCGAAGGGAGTTGATCATGGCCTGCCCGGGGAGGGAGAAAGAGATGGTCTGCGGCGCATTAATCGATCTGATCATCGAAAGATTATGAAATACAGTTAACAATTCTGTCCCTGGCAGGGCGTGTCCTTGTAACAAATAACCTGCACAAACAGACTGACTCCTTACCGGATTGAACAATGTAAAGGCCTCTCCGTGCCGTGATGCCGCGGGGAGGCCGGAACGAGGTGAATGAGAATGACCAGAATGTGTTTCAACTTTCAGGCAGGCATATGCACGGCAAATGACATTTCCGGTGATTGCGGGATCCTCCCTGCCAACACGGCAGGGGTTCCCGCGGGGCCGGCCGGGATTGACAGTGCAATCCTTGCCGTATTATGCGCCCTGCTTGTTTTTACAATACTTATGACCGCAATCCTTCTCAACATAGAGTCCAGGCAGAAACAGATGATCCATCTTCTTTCCAATTCCAGAAAAAGAAAGAAAGGTGCCGCCGGCTGTGACTGCAAAGGGAAAAACGAAGCGGATGAAGAAGGACAGGAAGAACCGTCTTCCGGCAGGCATTCCGGCAGAACAACAGGCAGCAGCCGACAGGAAATCATGGAGAAAGCTGCCATAGAACCGGATTACGCGAAGAAAGCCGGTGCAGAACCCGCCAATGCGGGGACAGCTGCTGAAAAGAAAGCCAACGCGGAGAGAGTGATCGTGCGGGCCGGCACGAAGACAGCGGAACCGGCGGATACCGCCCGGAAGTCAAAAGCGGAGTATATGACCGCGGCACCGGCGCAAACTCCTCCGGGACCGGAAACACGGGGAACGAATCTGCCTTTTCAGGAAAGCAGAAAACAATTTCCGGGGGATTTGCAGGCGCCCGTAAGCGCGCGGCCTCCTGAATCCGTCTGCAGTATCTCCGTTGATGCCGGGGTGAACTACAATCCGCAGGATTGTGTATCATTCAATATCGATGAGGACGGCATGATGGAAATCCTGTCGGACGATTCAATTGTCCCGAAGAAAAACTGTTTCCAGAATTACAACACGACAGCGTTTTTCAGCCGGTTTGACTTCTTCCATGTGTTCTCTATTCAGGACAGAAACGGCGGACAGGCGGGAAAACGGCAGCAGCTTCATCTGCTGGAAGTACGAAAACCTGCACAGGGACGCTGGGAGAACGGCACGATTGTCCTGACGGAAAAGGGTGTTTTAATCGCGGAGGAAAAATGACATGAAGTTTATCAAATCGTTACTGACCCTGCTGCTGATCGGCGGAATCGGGCTCGTTCTTATCACGACCAGACCGTCCGGAAGAGAATTCGCGAGATGGTATGTGGAACAGAATCAGACCGGCCTGGGAGGTTTTTTTGACGAAGCTTTTGTCACGGTGGTCGAGCAGAGCACGAAAACCAGGGATTATCTGGTGTTCTCTGTCTTCGAGCTGAGTGAGGAAGAACGTTATGTCGGGATTATGGGATTTTTCTTTGGCAGGAATACCGTAGAACAGGCACAAAAGACGTTGAACGAACTTCTGGAACAGGCGGAAGAAATCATCCGCAGTCAGGACGGGAGCAAATAATACAAGCCAGTGTAAGAATGCTGCAGCATGATGAAAAGAGATCAACGATATCGAAGACGCACTGTCATGTGTCGAAAAGAAATATGCTTTATGGAAGGGAGCCGTTCCAATGGACGTAAACGGATTGAATCACTACAGCACACCGAGGCTTACACTGTTGCGGACAGACGAATCAGAACCCGAATGGTTGTTTAAAAACACATTCTGCGATCCTGACGCCGGAATCCGGCAGTGCAGGGAGCCCTGCGTTTTTTATCGGCTGAGGTATGAAAATCCCCAACAGCAGTTTACCGGAATCCGGAAGCTGATTCTCTCGATCCGCAGGAGCATGGGAATGCGGAGCGGTTTTTACGGGACAGCGGGGATAGATGTGTCGGCCTGGAAGGATCACGAGGAAGAAGAGTATTTTCAAATACTGCTGAAATATTTATACGATAACAGCAGGGAATGGAGTCTGGTATTCATTTGCTCCAATTACAGCGACCGGGAATATCTGTGTCTCAAGTATCATTGCGTCAATTATTTCGCGATAGAAAGCAGGGCGCTCTATCTGTATCCGCAGGGGATTCTGGAAGCAAACATCCGGAATGCTTTTTCGGACATATACTGCGAAATAGAACCTGATGCTGCAGCAATGCTCGCGGAGGCTTTGCGGTCATGTTCATCCTGTATTACAAATCTGTTCCAAAAGCTTCCCCGCATTGCCTGCGAAGTGCTCCGGAGAGCGGATTCCGGCGAAAAGATTCCCATATATAAATATAAACCGGACACATCCGGAAACCGCGGAAGCGGGAACCGAGAGCATGAAAACCTCGAATATGGAAAATATGGAAATCCCGTAATCTCTGCGGGTATGATGTCCTCCTATTTAAACGATCCTTCCGGACTGGTCGGTATGATTATGGAAAAAGCGGGCTGCCGCGCATCTTCTATTGCATAGCATCTTGGAGAGAAAGACATGCGGAGGAGGTCAGATGGATCAGCGCTCGAAAAGCAGGCGGAGGAATCGTAAGCAGCCGGATCGCGAATGCCCGCGGGACGGTTACACAGAAAAGGGAGTCAGGGAGGAGAAGGGGAATTGGACAACAGGTATAGTTACGAGGCAGACTGGAGACCGTTTGCTTTTCCAAAAGACGAGGCGCATCTCGCGACGAGGGAGGAGCTGTGTGAAAAATACACGACAGTAATTCTGGAAAAGGGCGCGGAAATAGAGAAAGGAGGGATGCCCGTTCTATCGGACGGACACTGCGCCGCAATTAATTGCGAAAATGAGATGACGATAATTTACGGGACGACCGGAACGAAAAAGACGAGAGTCCTTATATCGGTCCTGATTGCGATCCTTGCCCTCAGCGGCGAAAGCATGATTATCCCGGATGTGAAGGGTGAGCTGAGCACCGGGGAGCTGTCGGCGAAAATAAGGGGTGTTTTAAACGATCGCGGTTATGTAATACGAACATTGAATTTCCGGACGCTGGATGGAGACGGATTTGACATCCTGAAATCCCCCTACCGGTTATATAGAAGCGGAAACAAAGAATCGGCGATGATGCAGCTCCACAGCCTGATCGACCAGCTTTCGGCTTTTTACAGGGGACACAGTTTTGACCCGATCTGGATAAAACTTGCGAGTCAGTTTCTTATGGCTGTCGCGGTCCATCTGTTTGAACTTTGTGATGATCCTGCAAAGATCAATCTTCTGTCCCTGGCAACCTATACAACAAGAGAAAGCTGCATGCATCTGGAACGAATCATGCAGCTGAATGAACACAGAAATAATATTACGACCATGCTCAGCAGCGTATTGTCTGAGCCGGACAAGACTAAAATGAGCACGCTCGCCACCGCCAGCAGCCTGTTCGGTGATCTGATTATCAACAGGAAACTGCTGCGAATGCTGAGCACATCTACATTCCAATTGGACGAATTATATGAGAAAAAAACCGCCCTATTCCTTATCCTTCCGGACGAAAACGATGCATACGGACCCGTAGCGGGACTGATTCTTTCGCAAATCAGCACATTTCTTGTAGAGAAGGCTTATGAAAAGGGCGGAAAACTTCCAAAGAGGGTCAATTACGTATGCGACGAGTTCTGCAATTATTATATTCCCGGAATGGGAACGAATATCAGCGCGCACCGTTCGAGAAACATACGCTGGTATCTGGTCTGCCAGAGCAGAAAACAGCTTATGCGCACCTACCCGGATGAATACGGCGCAATTACAGGAAACTGCACCAATATATACTTTATGGGTTCACCGGATACGGACCTTCTCGAAGAACTGTCCGAACATGCCGGATATACGAATATTTCCGAGGACGGAACCCCCAGGAAACTGATCAGTGCCGCGGATCTCAGGAAGATAAAAAAAGGCAGGGAGTATTCCGAAGTGTATTTTTCTTCCGGCGCTCTGACTTGTGTCACGCAGCTTCCGGATATTGACCAGTATGCGTTTTTAACGGAATACACGGAGCGCGTCCCGCTACCGGTCCACAGCCACCCGGACGTTCCGGTCTATTCCTCGGCGCAGATGCTGCAGGACATGCAGAAAATAAGGATCGCTTATCAAAAAAAACGAACATGCAGGTCAGGATTATCGCGGGAAGAGGAAGAACTGGCAGAGAGATATGAAAAATTGTTTGAATGAAGAAACCGCGCATCTGTGATGAGGGGCTTCCGATCGAAAAG